>CAZKDA010000074.1:0-20030 GCA_964551455.1 uncultured Saprospiraceae bacterium | reverse complement strand
AGGATTAATGATAACAACGATGAATGCAGTGACAATGAGGTTTTTTTTCATAATATTGATTGGATTGCTGGCTGTCAGCGCGGATAATCAAACGTCAGATTTTTATAATGATCCTCACCCTGCAAAAAATCATGAGCAGTATTGGGTGGATTCCGTATTTCAGGCCATGACACTTGACGAACGCATCGGGCAATTGATGATAATCCGGGCGCATTCCGACAAAGGAGCCGACCACATCGCTGCCGTCGAAAAGCTGATCAAAAACTACCAGGTAGGCGGGCTTTGCTTCTTTCAGGGCACACCTGAAAAACAAGCCGAACTGACCAACAAATATCAGAAACTCGCCAATCATGCTCCGCTGCTCATCGCCATGGATGCCGAATGGGGTTTGGGCATGCGGTTCAAAGAAAACGGCTTCAGCTTCCCGTACCAGATCATGCTCGGCGCCATACAGGACAACCGGCTGATCTACGACATGGGGAAAGAAATTGCCAGGCAATGCCGCCGCCTCGGCGTTCATGTGAATTTTGCTCCCGTCGCCGATGTCAACAACAACGCACAAAATCCGGTGATCAATTTCCGTTCTTTTGGCGAAGACCGCTACAACGTTGCTGCAAAAAGCTATATGTACATGCGCGGCATGCAGGACAATAACCTAATGGCTTGCGCCAAACATTTCCCCGGCCACGGCGATACCAATGTCGATTCGCACCACGATCTGCCGGTCATCAGCCACGACATGCAGCGCCTCGACAGCATTGAACTTTTTCCGTTCAGGGTGCTGGCGCAACATGGCGTTCAAAGCATGATGATCGCTCATCTGGAAGTTCCATCGATCGATGAAACCGAAAACCTTCCAACAACCCTTTCTGCCAAAGCAGTCAGCGGGCTTTTGAAAGAAAAACTGGGCTTTGAAGGTTTGGTAATCACGGACGGGCTGGGCATGAAAGGCGTTACGAAACATCACAAACCGGGAGAGGTAGAGGCAAAGGCGCTCGTGGCAGGCAATGATATTTTATTGTTGCCGGAAGATGTTCCCGCTGCTTTTCGCGAAATCAAACGATACATTAAAGAGGAAAATCTCGACACGGTTCAGGTTTACGAAAGTGTAAAAAAAGTGCTGCGAGCCAAATACCGGCTGGGGTTGACGAAACCCCAGGTTGTCGAAGAAGAAAATATTCGGGAAGAACTATTCCCCGAAGAGGTCAAAATTTTAAAAAGAAAGCTCATCAAAAATGCACTGACATTGGTGAGAAACAAAGACGGGATGTTGCCCTTTAAAGAACTGGACAGCCTCAACCTGGCTTCGCTGAGCATCGGCTCGATATACCGCACGACTTTCCAAACCACTCTCGGATCATACTGCAAATTCACGCATTACAATGCCGGGAAAGATATTTCGGCTGCAAAAGACAAATCCCTATTGTTAAAACTAAAAAACCACGACGCGGTGGTCGTTGGGTTGCATGGCATGAGCGATTATGCTTCCAGCGATTACGGTCTCAATGCCGGCATTAAATCTTTTATTGAAAAACTGAGCGAGACGACCAAAGTCGTTTTGGTTGTTTTCGGCAATCCTTATTCATTAAAATATTTTGATGAAAACGACTGGCTGCTGGCAGCATACAATGGCGATGAAATGACTGAAAACCTTGCGGCACAGGCGCTTTTCGGTGTTTTTTCCATACAGGGAAGATTGCCCGTAACCGCCTCGCCAAAGAGCAGATTCAATGATGGCGTTACTACTCCAGGTCTTTTGCGGCTGGGCTATTCGATCCCGGAAGAGGTCGGACTGGATTCCAGGATACTGGATAAAATTGATCTGTTGGCACAGGACGCCATAAAAAACCGCGCTACACCTGGCTGTGTCGTGTTGATTGCAAAAGACGGGCAGGTGGTTTTTAATAAAGCTTACGGTTTTCATACCTATGAAAAGCTGCATAAAGTCGAGCCTTCGGATATTTACGATCTTGCTTCCATCACAAAGATCGCAGCTTCCACCATTTCGGTTATGAAATTGTATGACGAAAACCGCATTAGCATTTACAGCAGACTAAGTGATTACCTGCCCGAACTGGACTCTACCAACAAGCGGGATATAGCCTTGCTGGACATTATGGCGCATCGCGCTGGGCTTCAATCCTGGATACCATTTTATGAGCAAACCATATCGAAAAGCAGAAAGAACCCACTCCCTTTGTCAAAATATTATACGAAAACATCGTCTGAACTAAATCCTGTTCCTGTAACCGATAAGCTGTTTATGCGCGGGGATTATATGGATGAAATAAAAAAAAGGGTGTATTTGTCTGAACTGTTTTCTACAGGAAAATACAAATACAGCGATTTAGGCTTTTACATAATCAGCGACCTGGTGAAGAAACTAACCAGGATGTCGATAGATGAATACGCAAAGCGCAATTTTTATCAGCCGCTGGGATTGGCAACCGCTACTTTTAACCCCTGGAAAATATATCCGGTAACTCAAATTCCACCAACAGAAGAAGACCGTTATTTTCGTCGTCAGAAAATACAAGGTTATGTTCACGATATGGGCGCTGCAATGTTAGGCGGGGTTAGCGGCCACGCCGGTCTTTTTGCCAATGCCAACGATCTGGCGATCATCATGCAAATGATCCTCAACGGCGGTTATTACGGAGGTCGCCGGTACTTTTCTCCGGAAACCGCCAGGCTGTTTACGCATCGCCACCCCGACTGCACAAGGCGCGGTATCGGATTCGATCTCAAAGAACTGGATCCCAACAAAGGTCACAACGTGTGTGAGTCAGCTTCGCCAGATACATTCGGCCATACGGGATTCACAGGCACATGCACCTGGGTCGATCCCAAACACAACCTCGTTTATGTCTTTTTATCAAACCGGACTTATCCGTCAATGAAAAATTATCGGCTGAATGAAAAAGACTACAGATCGAGGATACAGGCTGTAATTTATGAAGCAATGGGGATCGGGAGCAGCGATCATTTTGAAATGGACACGGAACTGAAGGATAATGAATGATTTCAGACGATAGACAGAATTCATGAGTTATGTGTTAAAAGCTATAGGTTAGACCAAAATACCACATCACCACATTAACACATCACCACATCACCACATTACCACATCACCACATTACCACATTACCATGAATCTCTCTCTCAAAATAGCCAGGCGATACATGTTTTCCAACAGCATTGGAGGAGTAGTTTTTGTGCTTTTGTTCATATTACTGCTTCCGGTAGCTTTGCTAGTTCTTTTGTTGAATTCGGCGGGGGTGATCAAGCTGAAATCGGTCAATGCGATCAATGTCATTTCGGGAATTTCTGTGTTCGGAATTTCGATCGGAACGGCGGCGCTCATCCTGGTTCTTTCTGTTTTTAACGGATTTGAAGACCTGATCAGCGGATTGTTCGGATCATTCAATCCGGATGTAAAGATCGAAGCTTTGAAAGGGAAAACCTTTGAAACAGATTCGACGATGATCGAGGGATTGAAGAAGATCAAAGGAGTGAAATATGTTTCTGAAACCCTGGAGGAAATTGCTTTTTTCGAATACAAAGACAACCAGGATTTTGGCATTGTAAAAGGCGTAGATCAGTTTTATAAAAATGTAACCAGCATTGATTCCACCATCAGGGAAGGGGAGTTAAAATTTGATGATGGCAACCGGTATCTTGCTGTATTGGGAGTGGGGATGCGCAACAAACTTTCGGCGAATATTGACGATGTCTTTTCGCCCATTACAATTTATATGGCAAAACGAACCGCTTCGGCGACACAGCCTTTCAAAAAAAGATTCGTCTATCCCGCCGGTACTTTTGTCATTCAGCAGGATTTTGACAATAAATATGTTTTGACATCGCTGGAATTCGCTCAAAACCTCCTCGATCTAAAAAACCATGTTAGTGCTCTCGAACTGCGCTTGGATCCCAAAGCTGACGAATCCGCAGTGCTTTCTAAAATCCGGGAGTTCATGGGGCCGGATTTCACTGTTAAGAACCGATACCAGCAGGAAGAGGCTTTTTTAAAACTGATGAATATTGAAAAATGGATGAGCTTTGCCATCCTTTGTCTGACACTAATTTTGGTGGCTTTCAATATGATCGGTTCGCTTTGGATGATCGTGCTCGACAAAAGAAAAGACATTGCCATACTCAAGTCGATGGGCGCTACCAACCAAACCATCCGTAATATCTTTCTCAATGAAGGGCTGTTGCTTTGCACATTTGGCATGCTCGCTGGTTTTACAATGGCCATCATTTTATATGTTTCCCAAAAGAGTTTTGGCGTTGTGCCTATCCCCGAAGGCTTTGTCGTGAATGCGTATCCGATCAGCATGCGGGTCATTGATTTTTTCGTCGTAGCCGCCACGGTTGTCATCATTGGCCTGATCGCTTCATTGCCGCCGGCGCTGAAAGCATCGAAAATATCGGCGCTTATCCGGGAGGAATGAAACCGGTTTTACCTTTTTGAGCTTCAAATTCCAACCCGGTGAACTTGTTCCAAAGTTTTTTATTTTTGCACTCTAAATTTGACAGCATGGATGATTGGCAACTGGATTATGAGTGGCTTCGCATCAGGCATTATATAAAAGATTCTGTAAAACGGGCTGACCTGCCTGACCTGAATGGCATTTTGTTTTTGATCGGGATACAGGCGCTGGGGAAGTGGGATGATAATTTTACAAAAGAAGAAAAACAAGACCTGATGCACATTGCGGTTTGTGAGCTGCTTTGCGCCGATGGGTACTTTGAGTTCGAAGGCCGCGACGCTGATGGCTGGCCGCATTACAAAGCGCTGCGCCCTGTTCAGGTTTCAGGGGTTGATGGGCAGGAAAAGTTACTGAAACTCAAGGTCATTCAATATTTTAACAGGATGCTGGCTGAAGATGATATGGAACAGGAATAGGATTTTAATGAGCCGGAGCAAGTATATTTTAATCATATTTTTAAATGAATAAACTTTATGAACAGGATCATTTCAACTTTGTGTTTTCTCCTGGCATTGCTTTTTTCCTGCAACCAGGGCGATGAATTTACCTATGCGGAAATTGAAACGGATTTTGGAACGATGAAAGTCAAATTGTATAATTCCACTCCAAAACACCGGGATAATTTCATAAAACTCGCCAACGAAAACTTTTATGATGATCTGCTCTTCCACAGGGTCATCAATGGTTTTATGATACAGGGAGGCGATCCCGATTCAAAAAACGCAGCTCCCGGCGTACAGCTTGGCGGTGGTGGCCCCGGATACCAGATTGATGCAGAGATCGGCGCGTTGCATATCAAAGGCGCGTTGGCGGCTGCCCGTACCAACAATCCCGAAAAAAAATCATCAGGCAGCCAGTATTATATCGTGCAGGGTAAACCACTTTCCGACGGTGAACTCGATATGATCGAAAAGCAGAAAAAAGTTCAATATTCACCCGAGCAAAGGGAATTGTACAAAACGCTGGGCGGCACACCTTCACTGGACAACGAATACACCGTTTTTGGCGAAGTGGTGAGCGGCATCGAAGTGGTGGACAAAATAGCGGCTGTCCAAACGGCCCCCGGCGATCGCCCGGTTGAGGATGTGAAAATGAAAGTGAGAATTGTGAATTGAAAAAAAATGATACAAATATGAAATTTTTAAAGCCAGTTTTATTTTTATTGTTGCTCAGTTCCTGTGCAAAACCGATCGCTGATTTCAGCTACTCCGCCGAAGAAAAAACAGCCCCTGCGGAAGTACAGTTTGAAAACAAATCCCAAAAAAGTGAAACCTACGAATGGGATTTTGGCGATGGCAGCCAGTCCACCGAAGAATCGCCGGTTCATCAATATACATCTTCCGGAAATTATACAATTATTTTAAAAGCTAAAAAAGGAGAAAAAATGTCCAGTAAGGAAAAGCAACTTAAGATTTCCGCTCCCGAAAAATGTTTGGTCAGGATCATTACGGATCATGGGGTGATGGTCGTCGAGTTGTTCGATGCTACGCCTCAGCACAGAGATAATTTCGTCAAGTTGGCAGAAGAAGGTTATTACGACGGACTGATCTTCCACCGCGTCATCAATGGATTTATGATCCAGGGTGGCGATCCCGAATCCCGCAATTCAAAACCCGGCGCTCCTTTAGGTTCAGGAGGCCCAGGCTACCAGATCCCCGCAGAATTCTCCGATTCGCTTTTTCATATTAAAGGAGCTTTGGCCGCTGCCCGCACAAACAACCCGGAGAAGAAATCTTCAGGTTCACAGTTTTATATCGTGCAGGGAAAAAAAGTGGACGATCAGCAATTGAACATGGTGGAAGCACGCGGAGATTTTCATTATCCGAAAAAACTCAGGGAGGAATATTTGCAACACGGCGGGACACCTTTTCTCGATAAAGAATACACTGTTTTTGGACGAGTAATTGAAGGCATTGAAGTGATCGACAAAATAGCGGCTGTGAAAACTGCCCCCGGCGACCGTCCGGTTGAAGATGTAAAAATGAAGATGGAAGTGATAAAATGACCTGCTTTCTGGTTTTGGTTCGTGGTTTTTAGTTCATTGTTTGTGGTTGTTAGTTTTGGTTCTCGCATCCCCAATCATCCAAGTGGGTTGGTTTATAGTTTGTGGTCTGCCTCGTGGCAGGCATATCGGGGGTTAGTAATTTGGCGCTTACATCTCACCAAATAAAAACAAAATCCGGTAGTCTATGAAAAAAACAGAATTTTTGGGAATTGACGTCGGAGCTTCCGGGATCAAGGGCGCGATCGTTGATGTCGAAAAAGGGGTACTCGTCACAGAGCGTTTCAGACTCCCGACTCCAAAGCCTTCAAAGCCTAAAAATATGGCTATTACTTTTGCAGAGATCGTCAGCCATTTTGGTTGGAAGGGAAAAACCATCGGTTGTGGCTTTCCTTCGGTAGTGAAAAAAGGAGTGGCCCACACCGCAGCCAACATCAATAAGTCGTGGAAAGGAACCAACATCGCCGAAATTTTTTCGGATGAGTGCGGTTGTCCGGTGGTTGTAAAAAATGACGCCGACGTCGCCGGGATTGCCGAAATGCAATTTGGGATAGGTAGAAATATGGAAGGCACGGTATTGATCATTACCATCGGAAGCGGCCTGGGGTCGGCGCTTTTCAGAAACGGGCAGTTGATACCCAACACTGAACTTGGCCACCTCTATTTGAAAGGCCATATTGAAATTGCAGAACGCTACGCATCGGACAATGCGCGAAAAAGGAAGGACTTGTCGTGGAAAACCTGGGGCGCGCGATTCAACAAATATTTGAAACATCTCGAGCTACTGGTAGCTCCCGATCTCATCTTACTGGGAGGTGGCGCTGCAAAATATTTCGATAATTTCGGAAAATATCTTACCATCGAGACAAAGGTTTCGCCGACTATGCTCCTCAACAATGCCGGCATCATCGGAGCCGCTGTCATTGCTTTTCAAAAAGAAAACCTGACCAACGATACATTTAAACTACGGGCTGAGTGAGCGTATGGCGACTACTTTTGCATTTCCCGCCTGAAAGAAATAAAAAAGCCGACGACTCAGAAAAGCCGTCAGCCTGTGTTTTGAAGCAGAAGTATGTATCGGTAAATTTTATTAACAAGAAAAACCGGAGATCAGCGCTTTGACGTCTTTGTCGGCAAGTAGCGTTGGCGCTATTTCAAAGAGGTATTTTCGTGATTTAAAATTTTTCCTGAACGCCTTTTCCAGTAATTCCAAAGCTGCGTTTCGGTGACCAAGTGAAAACAGACAAGCCACTTTGCAATACATCAATTCGGGGCCGAAGGAATAAAGCTCGGCTTCATCAAGGACATTTAGCGCCAATTCATTTTTTCCGGTGAGCATTAAAAAGTTGGCGTAATTTGTCCAGCTTTTACAAATATCCGGCGCCACATCCGTAGCTTTCTGAAAGAAACCATGGGCCATTTCAAGTTCGTTGGTTTTAAAATAAACTTCCGCAAGCGCCAAATAATACTCCTCTTTCAATCCATCGATCAGCACGGCTTTTTTGAAAGATGAAATTGCCGGCCCAAACCTGTTTTGTTTTAAAAAGCAATTGCCCAGCCTGTAGTGGACTTCGTCGTTATTTTTATCGAGCGTGACGGCTTTCAGGAAATTTGTTTGTGCATTTTCAATATCGCCGAGCGCCTCATGGCATGTTCCGATTTTCGTAAACAGATCGGCATCGCCTTCAAAGTACTCCAGGAACTCGTCGTAACATCTCAATGCCTGTTTATACTTTTTAAGCTTGATACAACATTCAGCGCATTCGCGGTATGCGAACTCAAATTTGTCGTTGATAATAAAGGCATATTCGAAAGCATCACGCGCATGTTTGTAATTTCCTTTTGCCGAAAATGCGTAGCCCAGATTGTACCAGGCGATGTATGAGTATGGGTTGTTGTTGATAAATTTTTTGTGGAACCTGATGCTTTCATCATATTCCTGTGTCATCTCTACGCAAAACCACACGCGCTCCAACGCCTCTGCATTTTCCGGGTTGGAGAAAACCGATTTTTTTAAAGCGCCAAACATGCTTTGGTATTGCTTTATGGATTCGTAGATCAGGGCTTTGCTCAGGTATATTTCGCTGCGTTGCTCGGGGCTGGCCTTTGGAAGAAGCGCTTCTAAAGTTTTGAAAGCTTCCTTGTATTCGCGCAACAAACTCAAGACTTCCGCACGCAAAATCTGGATTTCAAATACCGATGGAGAATAAAGCATGGCTTTGTCCAGAGCTTCGAGCGCCAGCTTTTCACAATTTTTTTCAATATATAATTGAGCCTGGATGATATAAAATGTTCCTGAGAAAGGATGCTGGCTGATCGCATGTCCGGCTAATTCCAGTGCAGTATCAAAAAGTTGTTCTGAAAGGTAATGATCGATCAACTGGAGAAATACCGTTTTCTCGTAAAAACCTACCGTTCCTTTTTGTGACATGGCCTCATACTCAAAAATCAGATCATTCATGTTTCTCTTGTCAGTAGTTTTGTTTCTTTTCATGGTATGCGTGCATTGTATTTGAAGTAAATATACATAAAAACCGGCCAAAGCTACCGCATAAAATTGATAAAAAATTTAAAAAAAATGAACCGGTCGATTTTTGAAGAAGTTAAGAAACAAGTTCTTAATATATTGCTTTTCAATAATTTAAAAATATTATAATTTAAAAATTGTTTTTATATATAACCGTAACCTGCTCTGTCACACGGTATAATATATTTGGCCGGATCAACAGGTCAAAATATGGAAATGACTTTGATTGTTCTAAGATTTAATAAATAAGGATTAATACTAATTTGTGACATTTTTATACTTCCCCTGGCTGCTGACCAAATAGACGCCTGCAAAAATGAGTAACCCGGAAACTACTTTGCTAAACTCCAAATTGTCTTTTGCAAACCACAGGGCAATGATCGTTGCCATCAAAGGTTGTAAATAAATGTATATGCTCGCAACTGAGGGGTTCACAGTTTTTAATGCGAAAGCATTGAACAAGTAAGCCAGGAAAGTGGTACAAAGCAAAACATAAGCAACAGCCAGCCAAATGGATAACCCGAAGGATGCCCAGGAGATCGCAGCTACTTCTCCGATCCCAAAGGGAAAAATGATAAAGCATCCAAAAGTGAAAACCCACCTCACTACCGTGAAAGGATGATATTTGACCAGCAGTGATTTAACCATTACCAGGTAAATTCCATAAGATGTTGCATTGATCAGGATCATGAGATCGCCGATAGAGCGCCGTCCGTCAAACTGAATCGTCTGGTCGTTCAGGATCAAAAGAACTGCTCCGCTACCTCCCGCAAGTATCCCTGCTATTTTTCTGAGCGTAATTCTTTCTCCGATCAAAATTGAAGATGCAACTAACACCAGCACAGGCGTGGTGGTCATGATTAGTGAAGCATTGATCGGTGTGGTGAATTTCAGGCCCCAGAAAAAGAAGGTCTGGTTGATAGCAACGCCAAACAGGCTGCAAACGAATAATTTAAAAAGGTCTTTTTTTTCTACTTTTTCTTTGACAAAAAGCGCGTGAATCATCGTAAACAAAATCAAGCCTGCAAGTACGCGTAAGAGGATGAATCCTGTTGGTGCGATATAATCATTGTCCAGCACTTCTTTTGCAATGGTATAATTGGCGCCATAGATCAAAGCGGCCAAAAAAAGCGCAGCATGGGCATAAATCTTTGTGTTCAAATTGAAGTCGAAAATTTATACTGTTCCCGACTAGTCCCGACAGTCGGAACAAGTCGGGAATTAATTTTTATAATCCAAAACCCCGACTGGTCGGAGCTGGCCTATGCGGTGTCGTGTATTTCAATATAATTGAGAGCGCTGAGAACTTCTGAAGAAGCAATTTTTAGAAGTCTTCTAAATTAAATGATCAGTATATCGCTTTTTTTGATCGATGGATAATATTGATACATCAGCCTTCCAGGCTGAGTATTTTTATTTCCACCCTTTGGTTCCGTTTTCTGCCGGAGGACGTGGCATTGGTTGCGAGCGGCTTTTCTTTACCATAACCTCTGTATTTCAGGCGATTGCTGGATATTCCTTTACCAATGAGGTAGTAAGCAACGGCTTGCGCTCTTTTTTCGGAGAGTTCGTTACAAAACCTTGTTTCACAATTACCATTGGTGTGGCCGCCGATTTCGATGCTGATCTCCGGATTGCTTCTAAGGAAGGAGTAAATCTTGTCCAGTTCTGCGTAAGAGTTCAGGCTGATCTTGGAGGAATCTGCCTGGAAATAGAGGTTTTCGATGCGCAACACTTGTCCTTGTTTCAGGTCTTTTTTATTGACCTTCAGTATTTCATCCACATGTTCTTCTTCGGAGGCGTTTTTGTTTTTTTCGACTTCATTGGCCGGCTTTTGCGGAATTGGCGGAGGAACGTAAGTCGTCGAGGGCTTTGTTTCGGCGTAACTGTCTTCCTCCGGTTTTTCTACCGCAACGACAGCGGGTTCTGCGGGTTTGTTGCATTCGATGATGAGGATGGAAGAAGCGTCGTCAATCAGCACATTGCCGTTGTAAGGCACTAAGGTCGGGGTTTTGTAAAAAGCTTCGATGGTGATGAACGAATGGCTTTTTCTGGGTTCAAAACGGAAATTGTATTGTTTCCAATAAGTGTGATCGATGAGCGGCGATTCATCCAGAAGTTCTGACTTATGACAGGTGCCGGTTCCACCCCATATTCTGATTTTGATCGGCGTGTTGTATTTTACATTCTGGTTGGTAAGTCTGCTCTGGCTGACCAGACTGTCTTCATAGCTGGCCTTCAGGCTGAAGGTATAGCATTCGCCTCTTTTTAAAGATCTGTTCAGCCTTTGCGAAACCGATTCCCACGAATCATTATCTCTGGTCACCAAACCGAGATAGGTATTTCCTTCAAAAGGTTCGAGATCGACGTTGAAATGTCCGGGCTGTACATCCGGGGTGTTGAGGTCTTCCTTACCGCAAGGCTCCCAACTGCGTGGCGGTTTGCAGCATCTGGGGAGATCTTCAAAGGAAGGGTTGCGAAGATCAATGGTGTATCCTGCCTGCCCTGACATCGCAGTTGTGATAAAAAATGTGGCCACGATAACACTTAATCTATATTTGAGGGAAGCCATAATTTTAATATTAAAATTCGCTAAAAAAAGTCTAGAAACTTAACGCCGCGTATCAAAAATATTGTTCAGCGACGGATAGAAAATTACGATAAAAATAGGAAAAAATAAAGGCTCCGAAATCCGTTATCGAGTTCCGGGGCCTTTATTCTATTAACTTTCCGTTGTGATCGACGAATAAACCTGCTTATTTAAAAGCATTGAAGCCGGTCACGTCCATTCCGGTGATCAGCAGATGGATATCGTGGGTGCCTTCGTAAGTCAAAACAGTTTCCAGGTTCATCATGTGCCGCATGATGGGGTATTCGTTGGTGATGCCCATGCCGCCGTGTATTTGCCTGGCTTCGCGGGCTATTTCCAACGCCATGTGAACGTTGTTGCGTTTTGCCATTGATATCTGTGCGGGAGTGGCCTTTCCTTTATTTGCCAAAGTGCCTAATCGCCAGGCCAGCAACTGTGCTTTGGTGATCTCGGTGATCATTTCCGCCAGCTTCTTTTGGGTCAATTGAAATTGTCCGATCGGTTTTCCAAACTGTATGCGTTCCTGCGAATAGCGCAATGCAGAATCATAACAATCCATCGCTGCGCCGATAGCTCCCCAGGCGATACCGTAGCGGGCTTTGGAAAGGCAGGACAGCGGCCCTTTCAGTCCTTTGACATTGGGAAATACATTGGATTTTGGCACCCGCACATCTTCGAAAACCAGCTCGCCGGTGATGGAAGCGCGAAGCGACCATTTGCCGTGAATTTCGGGAGCGGAATACCCTTTCATCCCTTTTTCAACGATCATTCCACGGATGATGCCTTCTTCGTCTTTTGCCCAAACCACGGCGATGTCCGCCACCGGCGAATTGGTGATCCACATCTTGGCGCCATTCAGAATGTAAGCGTCGCCGTCGTCTTTGATATTCGAAACCATATCAGAAGGGTTGGAACCATAATCCGGCTCCGTGAGGCCGAAGCAGCCGATGAGTTCGCCTTTGGCCAGCTTTGGCAGGTATTTTTGCTTTTGGTCTTCGCTGCCGAATCTGTAGATCGGGTACATCACCAAAGAGCCTTGAACAGAGGCCATCGAACGAACGCCGGAATCGCCTCTTTCCAACTCCTGCATGATGATGCCGTAGGCGATCTCATCCATGCCGCCGCAACCGTACTCTGCGGGAAGGCTCGGGCCGAAAGCGCCAATCTCTGCAAGTCCTTTGAAGAGGTGGGTCGGGCATTCGGCGCGGTTGGAATAATCCTCGATGATCGGGCTGACTTCCTGTTTTACCCAGGCCCTTACAGCCTCTCTTGCCAGCAGGTGATCGGCGTCCAGTAATTCATCGATATTGTAATAATCGTGTCCGCGAAAGCGGTCTTCTTTAGCGCCCTTATTATGAGTTGGCTCCATAGTTTGTGTATCTTTTCCGTTATTTGTCATATTAAAAATATTTTCTGATGGAGATGAGGTGGTTATGAGTTAGGGGTTATGGGTCAGGAGTTAGGGTTTGCAGTTCACACTTGTTTAATTTCAAAAAACCTGGTACAAAAGTACGTAAAAAACAAACTTTCGATACCCAAAACCTTTTATCCTTTTTGTGTACTTTTGAAAAGTTTTAAAGTTTCACAAAAAGAATCAGGTTGTTCAGTTTTTTTGATTGGGGTGATTGGGTTGATGGGTTGATGGATTGATGGATTGATGGATTGATGGGTTGATGGGTTGATGGATTGATGGGGAGTGGTTAGATTATTACCAAATTAGCAAATTAGCAAATTAGCAAATTAGCAAATTACCAAATTAGCAATCATTTATGAGCACAATTGCGCTGGAAGGCATGCAGTTTTACGCTTATCATGGCGTTTATGAAGAAGAGCAGATCATTGGGAACACGTTTGAAGTGGATATTTACATCACTACGGATTTTGAAAAGGCTATTGAGGAAGACAATATACATGAAACGATCAATTACGAAACAGTTTATCTGATCTGCGAAACTGAAATGCGCAAAAAGGTGAAGCTGCTGGAAACACTCACGGAAAATATTATTTCTGCTTTAAAATTTCAGTTCGTATCCATCGAAGAGATCCGGATCAAGGTGAGCAAAAAAAATCCACTGCCGGGTGCTGTCGTTGCCAGTTCTTCGATAGAAACGGAAGAAGAGTTTTTAGCAAAATGCCCCAGATGCGGTAAACCCTTTATTTGTTACAAAGATGAAAACTGCTGGTGCCATGATCTGCGGGTCCATCCGAAGACCAGGGAGTCGATCAAACTGGAATTCAAAGGCTGTCTTTGTAAGGAATGTTTAAGTTTTTACGCTGGTTGAGCGCTTTGCGCCCTTTTAAAAATCAAAGGACAACTGCATTTCAGAACCATTTTAAATACTTTTATAAAAACCGAAAAAAATGATGAAAAAAACCGGAATTCTGATCCTGATGCTTCAATTGACCTCATGCGCCGAATTGCAACACGTGGCTGGTACCGTCCTCACCGAAGAAACCCTGACGACTGCGGAAATTGCAGGTGGACTGAAAGAAGCCCTGACTATCGGCATTGGCAAAGGCTCGGATATTTTGTCGGCCACCGACGGATATTTCAAAAGTGAATATAAAATTCTTTTGCCCGAAGAAGCCCGGCAAATCACCGATAAGCTCCAGGCTATTCCCGGCTTTTCGCAGGTGGAGGATATCATCCTGGAAAAGATCAATCGCGGCGCGGAGGATGCCGCCAAAAAAGCGAAACCGATCTTTGTGTCCGCTATCAAACAAATGACCTTCGACGATGCCCTGGGTATCCTGATGGGCAACAACGATGCTGCAACACAATATCTCAACCGAACTACCCACGCGCAATTGTACAGTGAATTTCATCCCGTCATCGTCAATTCTCTGAATAAATTCAACGCTATCGAATACTGGGCAGATGCCGTGAATACCTACAATAAAATCCCCTTTGTCGAAAAGCTGAACCCCAGCCTCGATCAATACGTCACCAATCAGGCGCTGAATGGTTTGTTCAGCATGGTGGAAAAGGAAGAAGCAAAGATCAGAACTGACCTCTCAGCCCGAACTTCCGACCTGCTCCGAAAGGTGTTTGCAAAGCAGGATTAAGTAGTGTCTGTCCAAAAACGACAGCTTGCCGTATAACTATTCCAAAGATTTCGTCACAAGGGTCAGTGATGAAAAAGACCTCCCCCGTGGCCGCTACCGCCAACTCACCGAAAAAGAGGTGATCATGCGGAAGCATTTCACCTTTACCTCCCCGAGCTATTCAAAAAGAACAATGCAATAATTTTACGCTCCTTTTTTTTGGAATAATTTCTTTTTTTTATCTTGTGCACGGCACCTCATCCGCGCAACTGCACAACCAGCAAAATATGAAAAGCAAAATTCCAAAAACAAGACAACAAATCGCACAGGAACTGGGGATTTCCTACTCGACTTTTAAACGATGGCTGAAAAAAAACGACATAAACCTTCCCAGCGGTTTGGTACTTCCGGCTGACCAGGAAATAATCTATCAGAAATTCTTTGAGATCAAAAATGATTGATTTTGAACGATTTTGAACGATTTTGACCCAAAATGAATCATTCGATGACAATAATTTTACACTATCGATATTTTTTGCGCAACAAACCTTCGATCCCGAAACCACTTCAAAAGAAGTGAGTTATTAATCAATTAAAAACTAACTCACCATGAAAAAATTTTCAACAACCATCAACTTTTTTCTGTGTTGCTTTTTCTGGACAATGCCCGGCGTATCAAACGCCCAAACCGAACCCTGTGGCTTTGAGGCGGTCATGCAGTCTGAGTTCCAACAGAATCCGGCTTATGCGACACTCATCAGCCAAATGGAACAAAACCCCGGACAAGGACAAGGCCCAGCCGACGGCACTTACGAAATCCCTACAGGAGTATGCCTTGCACAACCAACCAACTCTCAAACTGAGGCCGACCCTTGCGCCCCGAGCGAGTACCCGTTCATCGGAACGCAGGAAGCCACACTCTGCCGGCTCGTAAACCTTACCTGCGATGTAGAGGTAGGGGTTGGAACGCCCATCACCCATTCTTCCCAACTTGGCACTTCCTACACTGGGAACGTATGCGTGAAGGGTGACTTCCATATCGACAACAACTTCAAGTTCATTAACAGCGTGGTAAAAATTGAACCCGGTGCGACCATCCTTGTGCTACCGCCTTCCATTCCACAGATAGGCCGGATTTTCACCATCGATAATTCCAAACTATTTGCCTGCGATGACATGTGGAACGGCATCAAGCTTTCACACAATACCACCATCAGCACAAAGAACAACACGGTTATCGAAGATGCCGTAGTCGCCATCAAAGCCGACAACATTCATTTCAGCGTCCTGCTTATCGAGAACACTACTTTCAACCGTAACGAAATCGGCATCCTGCTCATGCAAGACCCTACCCTGCCCAGCAAAGTGGCGACCATCGCCCGGTTTAACAACAACAAGTTCCTCTGCACCTCACCGCTGAACGGCACCGCCGACCAAATCACCTTTGCTGGAATCAAAACGGTGGGTGTGCCGGTCACTATAAGTCCATCGGTCGAAGCCTTCCACAACCTGTTCGAAGGCTTGCAGTACGGCATCATCGCGGAAGGTGTGAACACGACCATCAGCGGGCGCTTTTTCCGCTTCCGCAATCTGCGGCGGGATGGCATCAAGATGGACGAAGGCTCTCTGACCCTGCGCCAGTCGTTATGGCACAACTGCGAGGAAAAAGGAGTAAACATAGCCCTTGCCCACAAGGTGGACATTCGGGATAGTTGCCTGATGACCATCAACACGGACATTCCGGCAATCGCATATCCAAATTACAGGGAGGGGGTCTATGTTGGGGCGTTTGGTCTTAATTCAAGCATCAACTTGAGCTTTGGCTTTTTAGCCAACCTTGAAGGCACAACCACTCCTGTCCGTGGCGTACACCTTAAAGGAGGTAACGTTGGTGCCGGTACCAAAATCATTATTTTACAAAGTTCCTTCACCATCAGGGCAAGGGCTTCCGATGGCATATTCCTTGACGGCTCATTTCCCGCAAGCACGGAAACGCACGTATTTGCCAACCTGTTTGCAACGGGAAGCGTTGACAACCCAGGAGGCACCACAGCAGGGATGCGTGTGGACGGCAACAAGAACAACCTGAACATCTACGCAAATTACTTTACCGGTAATGGGTATTTCAATTATGCTATTCGTGGAAGCGGCTCAACGGGTGTCAACAATTACATCGCTGATAACTACATTGAGGGGACACAATATATCGTTACTTCCGGCGAATATTTTTCCAAGGGATTTTTCTTCAATAATTTCCAAAACACCACCTTTTGCTCCAACACCAACTACTTCGGCTCGAACTATGCTTTCGAGTTTTGGGGTACGAACACAGGGACCGATTTTTTGAACAACAAAGTCTATGCAACCGCTGTTGCCTTGGATCTTTTCACCAACTCCCTGATTGGCCCACAGTCGCACAAAGGTAATGAATGGCATCCTGTGGTGGCACAAGGGCCTTCTGGCCTGATAACCTTTCGGGCTGCCTATCATGCAAGGTGCCAGACCCCACTCTTGGCAGATGCCAGCAAGTTCACTGTTCACACCGACCAGTCCGTCTGGAACGGTACTACCGGCACCTACGATTTCTTCTCCAAGTACCACCCGGAAAACATCGAACCGGACATGATGGATGAGTTTTTTGAAATTGACCCAACGGGTACCCCATCCTCCGTCTGCATCGCCCTGTTGACCGAGCCGGGCGGCGGGGAGCTGGATAAGACGATAGCGGACGATCTGCTGCAGGTGCCTGCCGCCAACCCTTCCATGGGCTGGATAGCCAGGAGCTACCTCTACAAAAAGCTGAAAGAAAACCCGGAGCTTGTCGGCACTTACGCCGCTTATTCAACATTCCTTGCCGACCATGCCGACACCAACATCGGTCACTTCTACGAGGTGAACAAGAAAATTGCGGATGCCTTCCCGCCAAGCGAAACGCTCGACCAGCAAAGCCGTGAAATCCTCGATGACATAGAAGGGATGATTGCCAACCTGACCCTTGTGGACAGCCTGCTCGAAAATTCGCAGGACGACAACGAAATTGCCGCTCTTGCGGCAACTAAGTTCGATTACCTCGAACAGTTGATAGACCTTCAGGTACAATACAACACTGTCTATGCCAGCTACAAATCAGACGTTGATTCTCTGTTGCAAGAAGCATTGGCGTTCAACCAGCAAATAACGCCTGCCGGACAGTTGGAGAGCAACGAGAAGGCAGTGACGGGGATATGGCTCGAATCTGTGCTGAACCAGGACGGCAACCTGACGGAAAGTCAAATTGACGAGCTGAAAGGCATTGGGCAGCAATGCCCGGAAACGGGCGGGCTTGCGGTCCATTATGCGCTGGTCTTGCTGCCCGAGTGCGAGAAGGCGGGCCTGAGCATGTGTATATCCGAGCCTGTGGACGACCTTGAGCCATTGTTCTCCTACGCATCCGGCGGGCAGAGGCTGATGGCTCCTGCATCCTCCGACGCTGCCTGGTTGTACCCCAACCCCACAGGTTCTGTGTTTTATGTCGAATTGCCGGATGGAGATTCAGGGGAACTGCTGGTCTCAGACCTGACCGGAAAAATCATTCTCGTGCGTCATCTGACAGAATCGGGAGTGCGTATAGAGATCAACGAACCCCTTGCATCGGGCATATATTTGGTGAGAATCCGAACGAACGAGGGGAGGATGTACACCAATAAGCTCATCATTCAATCCAGGTAAATTTAACCCGACAAGTGGAGGCAAGAGGCACACATGCTCCTTGCCTCCCCTTGTCTAAACCATACAAAATCATGAAGGTACATTACTTTTTGCTCATTGTGGTTTCAATCCTTTTTCTTAATAACCCTGCCAAGGGGCAAAGCAAACGGGACTATCAATGGATAATGGGGTATGATTATTCCCTATTGCCTGACCAAATCATTTCAATGGATTTCAATTATTGTCCTGTTTATATTTCACATATACCTACCGTAAGTAATTTCCACATGGAAGGTTCAAACACGAGCATGAGCGACGAGGCGGGCAATCTATTGTTTTATTCCAACGGCTGCTACATCGTGAACAAGCTGGGAGAAATCATGGAAAACGGAGACAGCATCAACCCGGGCTTGATACAGGACGTGTGGTGCCCGGCAGGGGGAAGCTTCATTGCACAAGGAGTTATAGCCTTACCCGCCCCGGGAAGCGACAGCTTATACTACTTGTTCAACTTGGATTTGGGACAACCCTATTTCCAAACCCAATACATCGGGGTTGCGCCCGAGCATTTGTACTACCAAGTCATAGACATGAGCCTGAACAACGGTCTGGGGAAGGTAATCGCTAAAAATCAAATAGCAGTGCAGGACACATTTTCAAGGGGTACCGTGAAAGCCGTCAGGCATGCCAACGGGGAGGATTGGTGGGTAATCACACAAAAATCTCATTCCAACTGTTATTTTCTGACCTTAGTCACGGCGCAGGGCGTTCAGCCGCCGCTGTTGGAGTGCGAAGGCAAGGTGTGGGACGACAATGACCCGGGGACACAGGTTGTGTTCACGCCGGATGACAACAAATACATTCGTGTCAATCGGTACAATGGTTTGAACATATTCGATTTTGACAATGAAACAGGGGATTTATCCAATCCCATAGTCATAGATTTTCCCAACGATACCTTTTATTATGCCGGAGCGTCCGTGTCTGCAAACTCAAGGTTTCTTTATATCAGCGCTCGTACCAAACTATACCAATTCGACCTACAGGCAGCGGACATTGGAGCAAGCAAAACCCTTATCGGTGTTTGGGATGGTTTTAATAACCCTTACCCAATTATTTTTTACTACTCAGCCCTTGCTCCCGACAATAAGATATACATATCCGGCACGAGCAGCCATAAATACATTCATGTCATCCACAAGCCGGACAGCCTTGGACTGGCTTGCGAGTTCGAGCAACGTGGCATAGAACTGCCTTCTTACAATTATGCCACCATCCCTAATTTTCCGCAATACCGAAGCCAGCCTACGCCGGTGGATTGTGATTCTTTGGTCAGTTCCAAAGAAATAGCACCTGCCAAAGATGAAATCAAAATATATCCCAATCCAACGAAAGGAATGGTAACGATTGAATTAAATCAAATCAATTCAAATGCACTCATTGAGGTGTATGATATGTTCGGACGTAGGCGCCTGGCAAAGCCGCTGGAACATCATATAGAACAGTTGGATATGACCTCTTTTGAGGAAGGTTTGTACATAATTGCCATAAAGTCAGCCGGAAAGAAGACGAAAAAAGAAAAATTGATAAAAATAAAATGAAGGCGCAGAACAACGCACTCATACCAATCGCTGCCAAAGCCAATACGCAAGCCTGATCGGCTGGCAGGTCGTATAGCCGGCC
>CAZKDA010000073.1:19091-20214 GCA_964551455.1 uncultured Saprospiraceae bacterium | reverse complement strand
AAGACCGCCATAACAACACACAATAGTTTTGTAATTTTTATCTTTTTCATGAGATTAAAAAAAATTTTGGTTAATTGTTAAAAAAATGAGACGTAAAAAAAGTGTTTTGCTATTAAACAAAAGCTACTTTTTAAATAGTCAGAAGGCCGTCAACATAACTGACCAGGGTGTTGATTTCCTGTTTAACAGCAGAATTGTTGGTGTCGCGGGAAACAAAACCATTAGCATGAGCCTTGAGCTTGCCTTTCGGTTTATTGTTTTGAATTGCAACTTCTACTTCAGTTCCTTGCTGTATATCCCATACAATAAATTTGTAGTATGAAATACGGAAATCAAGATTGACCCGCTCCTGAAGCGTGGCATTGGGGATTTGTGCTTCCAGATTCTGTACCTCCGCTTTAAGGATAGTAATAGCTTGCGTGTTACCAACATACTGTGCGTTCACGCTAACCATTCCCAAAAAGAAGAAAGCAACAGAAAATGCAAGGGCTTTTACCCCTAATACTGTTTTTTTCATGAGATTAAAAATTTTGGTTAATGAATAAATATTAATTAAAAAATGCATAATTGCCTGACGATTAAAATGTTAATACAGTAAAAACTATAACCCGCTGAATATAAAAAGCAACCCAATCGCATCCATATATCTCGTTGAGATCAGACGATCAAGCTGAATACCGGTACAGGTATTTTCCTTAATACATGGCCGGAAATACTGCACTTGGTAAAGTGGTCAGTGATATAAATCGTGAAAATGTAAAAGATAAGAGAAATGTAAAAACCTCTTTTGTTCATGCGGATTACGGTTAATGTTTTTTGTTTATCGTTGTAACTTCGTTTCTATACTTTGCTTTGGTCGCTGTTCGCAGGCAATGAAGCCTTGCTGAACGAAGTTCATAAAACCAGTTTTTCTGCCAACCGGATCCCGGAATAAACTCAAAAGATCAATGGCTGGAATTCAACTGATTATCTATGAATATCTGTTAATTCAAAATTTTTATAAATGAAAGCTGTACTGGAGGGGGCGCTTTCCCGAAAAGAGTTTAAGCAGTAAAAGAATCAATGTATCATGGGAAATAATCTTTTGAACTCCTCAGGCTCTTTTCATGGTGATCGTCAATTT
>CAZKDA010000073.1:0-19081 GCA_964551455.1 uncultured Saprospiraceae bacterium | reverse complement strand
TTATGTCATGTTTTGAATTAAAAGGATTATAATTTGTTCTAAGTTTTGGGTCATAAACCCGGTTTAGGGATTGAGGATGGACATTTGAACATATTTAAAACATGCATATACAAATATACGACAATGACCTCCATTTAAAATACCCGAAAAAAGGTAATTTTCATTTTATTGAAATTCAAAATGTATCTGATCTTTTCAAATGTGTACTTTGTTTCAAATAAAATGGTCTGGTCTGTCAGAACGTTGAACTTCAACAATCTCCTCTACTGAATTTCAAAAAAAAACCTCCCTGTCCGCCTGAATGATCATTTAGACAAAGGAGGAGTTCCCTGAGTTTTGATTGTCAAAATTTTTCATACAATACTGCCTGGTCAAAATCTGGGGAGCGGCTCGCATTGTCAATAAATATTTTAAAATGAGAATTTATTTTTCTTAGGATCGCCGGGACGCAAAACCTTCAAAATCGAAGATCATCTCCGGCTCACTCCGGTTTGCAGTGATACCAAAATTTATCAGGAAAAAGCAAACCGCAACGATGCGGGGAGGAAACAAAAAAATAAAAAATGGAAAATGAAAAAAGAAAGCCTGATGAAAAGAACAGGATATGTTTTGGTTATTATAATTTGTTCAAATTCGTTTCTCAGGCTTTCGCCATAGTATTTGTTTGTGTAATGATTTTCTCTGGCAGGGTGATCCGGCGAAATGCAACGAACCTGTTATTCTTTCGAATAAGTCTTTCTTGCGTCGCGGATTACCATTATCAAAAAAATTAAAATTAAAGTTTTGAGTATCATGGGATCATATTTAATAACAATTAGTAATCGTAATCAATCGGCCTGGTCTTTCTGACGCGCTTTGCAAACAAGAGGAAAAATCCCTGTTTCCTTTTCAACATCAAATCAACACCTGAGACCTGACCAGGGAGGGTTGGATTTTCAAATGTGTTCGTAATGTGTTAAGCTTAGAGAAATGCCTGGAAGCGTTTTGGTAATTGTGATGGGTTCAGGTTCGTTTCACCAGCTTTTCTAAAATCAAAGTTGAAGGGGAATTGTAAAAAATCTTTTAAGAAGATTTCAGGGGTCAAATATACTGTTGAGTATGGTGTGTATTTGTAAACATAAAATTAACAATTCCTGAACTAACAATCTTACCCCTAAAATGGTATTTTTCCGATGTAAAAAAAAGATCATGTAAAATCCATCCCTGAACGCTACTCCATGATGAATTTCCTGACCGGAGTAGCTCCGCCGGGCGTGGAAAGCCTGTAGAAATATACTCCCCTGTTTCTGATATCTTCCTTGCTGATCCGAATTTCGTTGTATCCCGTTGCCGCATTGAGCTTACGGCTGAACACAAGGCCACCATCAGTCGCGTACACCTCAAAAAGACACTGCCCGCCTTCAGGCAGGTCGAATCCGATTTTGGTGTTTTCATCAAATGGGTTGGGAAAATTTTGGTATAAAATTGCTGTTTCGGAATCTCCGGATTCATTTTCCAAAAATTCCTCAACGATCAGTTCGACATCCGTTATTTCAAAATCTGAATTATAAGCTTCGGCGTTGATTATTTGCGAATTAATTTCCAGCAAATCCCGAAGCTCCGCATTTTGTCTGGCTCTGAATTTTAAGGCAAACAAAATCGTTTCTCCAGGCAGATCAGCATTTTGCGGGTTGAGCCAGTTGGTGGTTATCAAACCGCGATCTGTATATTTCAACCCAAAATTATTTTCATCCAGCGATTCTAATCCGGCGAGGTCAACTTTAATAAATTCCAACGCTTCGTTGTCAAACCCCAAAGTCAACTGATAACCCAATATTTCATCAAGATCGGAAGCATACACCGGAACTGCATATTCTTCTCCGGCAATTAATTGCTGATTGGGAATTTTCATCTGTAGCGGAGAGCCTGCACTGCGGTTTTCAATTTCATCGTTGATCTGCGACGGATTGGCACTTCCGTTCACATCGCCGATCTTCACCCCGATAAACTCGGCACCCAGTTCATCCTGGCTCAGGTTTACAAATGATCGGTATTCCGGGAATGGTGTGAAGAATGGATTGGCGGGATTTGGAAATACAAAAGTGGCATCGATAAAACGCCATGAGGTATTATTTGTGAATTCCGTGTCGATCTGAAGGATCAGTTTGTTCAGCAAAACCAGGTCGAATGCGGTAACAGTCCCGGACTTGTTGATGTCGGCAGCGATCATTTTGTACGGAGAGTTTAACGGTTGGATATTCAGGATATGCCGGCGGATAAACACCATATCAAAGGTTGAAACGCCGTTGGCAGGGAAAACATCCTTTTTCGGCGTGATCGTATAATTTCCACCAAAGGGCACATCGGTAAATTCGTAATACCCGTTGGCTCCAATGGTCAGGTTGCTTTCCATATCGCCGCTGAGTTCCAATTCGGTCAATTGCACCGGGCTGCCCGTTTCGGTGATTATCCAACCAGCGATTTTTCCGGAAGGCACCGGACAGGCGCCGACATTGTCTTGTATATTAATAATGGTTTCGCAAAAGCTGCTGTTGCCGGCTTCATCGGTTACAGTAAGCTTGATAGTTTGATTTCCCAACTCATCGCAGGTAAAGACGTTAGGGCTTACTTCGAAAAGCAAATTATTTGTGGCAGTGCAGTTGTCATAACTTCCGTGATTGATCATCTGCGGAGTGACCGTCACGGTACCATCCGGTTCGAGACTGACGGCGATTTCCTTGCAGATCGGCGTAGGCGCTTTGGCATCTTCTACCACGACTTGCATGGTACACGAAGCGCTGTTTCCGCAGCCGTCTTCGGCAAAAAAAGTCACATTGTGAATCCCCGGAGGATAAAATCCGCTGGCGTTGGCATTCGGGTTATCTGCGTAAGGTGAGTCATTGGTTATAGTGACGCTGGGGTTGCAATCCAAAGCAGTAGCCGGCGTCAATTGCACAAAAGCGCCGTCGCAGTTTTGCGAAAGCATACCTACCACTGTATCGGGCGGGCAAAATATCTCCGGATCATCATTGTCAAAAATTTCAATTTGCTGGGTGTCCGTCCAATATCCGTTGTTGGAGCCGCTGTTGGGCACATAAACGCACCAGTCTATCACAATCCATTTTCGCAAAATAGTAGCGCAGGAAGGTGAAATATCGAACACCTGGTCTTGGTATGTAATGCTGATGCCTTCGCAATCGTCATTGAGTACCTGCGGTTCGCCGGAATCGGCCGGATCGGGATCAAAGGTGCAATCGTAAGCTGTAAAATCATCCGGGAAAATGACTTCAACGGGCGTGTTGTCTTCCAGGTAGATCATTTGCACACAAGAGGCGCTGTTGCCTTTTTTATCTTTTACAACCCAAATTCGTGTGATACTCCCAACACCGCAGGAATTCAAATCCACAATGTCGTTGTGATAAATCGTATCGACGCCACAATTATCGAAAAATTCCGGGTTTCCGGTCAGGTTCAAATTTGTAAAATCCTGATCGCAGGTAAGCGTAAGGTCCGTAGGGCATGCAATTACCGGATTGATGCTTTCTTTAATGATCGCATTTACAACACATTCGTTGATATTGCCCGAAGTGTCCCATACCCTGAATGTGACCGGAATGACTCCCGCATCAATATCTTCGCAGGTGAACTGAACGCTTGGAAAGAAGTTGACCCCGTCTCTACTGACGCGCAATTTATCGACACCGCAATTGTCAAAACTGCTACTTCCGAATGTGCTTGCCTGCACTTGCCCCTGACCAAAATTATCGAGGCTTACCGTAATGCTCAGGTCACAAATCGCAACCGGAGCTACATTGTCAACGACTGTAACTTTCATACCGCAGGAAGCGCTGTTTCCGCATTGATCCACAGCGGTGTAAGTCACAAGATATTCTCCGACGGGTACATTTGTGAACGGGCCGTATCCGCTGCCAAAACTCCAGCTTGCATTGATGGAAAAGCCGGAGCAATCATCGGTTGCAGTAGCCACAGGAAGAATAACCGTGGCGTTGCAGGAATTTGAGCTGGTGCCGACGGTAATATCACCCGGGCAAACGATATGCGGAGCGGTTTGATCCATCACTTTTATAACCTGAACGTGCATGGTAAATTCACTGGAGCAGTAATCGATGGCTGTCCATGTTCTCAAAATCTGGTAGCTGGAAGGCGAGCACAATGGTATCAACTGATCGGAATGCGACACCACGATCTCGCAATGACCGCCAATCACTATGGGTTTGCCATTGATGGTAGGTTTTCCGGTGAGTTGCAGGTTGCCGGGGTCGTCATTACAATCGAGCGCGGGGGCTTGAAACCCGTCGAGATGAACCGGGAAATCAACATCGTCGATGGTGGCTCTTTTCAAATAGATCATCTGGATACAACTGGCCTGGTTGCCGTTTTCATCCGTGATGGTCCAGGTTCTTTTGATCTTTCCGGTGAGCATATCATTGCCTTGGGTGGCAAAACAGGCCAGGTCAATAAATTCATCAAAATAGATAAGGTCATCACTGGAAAGATCGGAGCAATTATCCGAAACTGCCGGGAAACCGAGGTCTTGAGGACTTGTGGGTTCGATGCAAAGCACGGTGGTATCCGCGCAATTGATGACGGGTTTTATTTTGTCTTCAACTAAAATTATTGTAGAACAGGAATTTCCATTGGAAATTTTGGTCACAGTGGCGGTAACAGTCATCCCAACCTGCGCACAAGTCAACACATTGCCAAGGGAAGCACCTTGAGCAGTTACTATATTCACTGTAAAATCGTTGGGATTGCAGCTTGGATCCTGGAGCAGGATGGAAGGCGTGATAGTGGCCTGGCCGAATTCGTCGAGCGAAATGTTCAGGCTGCTTTTGCAGGAAACTACGCAGGCGAAGGTCAGTTGAGGAATTACAATGAAAAGCAGGGCGATCACCAGATATAAAGCAAGGTAATCAATCCTGAGATTGCAATAGGCAAAAAATTTAATCCAACTTGAGTTAACTGGAATAAATTTCATAAATAGTTTTGATCGAAATTCCGTTCTACGTTCCTTAAATCACTTTCGTAAAAGCATGAATTTCAGTTTAATAACTGAATAATTCACAAAAGGGGGATTTAGGTTTTTTTGGTTAAATTGAATTGTTTAAAAAGAGGGGCGTTTGGTCGAAAGTTGTCTTTTTATGAGAAAGGGAGGTAGCGAATAAAAAAAGCAACAGGGGTTGTTTTGGTTAAAAATTGGAGGAAAAGAGGCTGGATTTAATAAGAGGAGTTCTTTGTAAAATTGTATCGTTTCTTAAGTTCCGAAAAAGCTTTTTATTCCGCTTTTTCTCAGGTGTAAAATTACCACGAACGGACGCGTCGTTCAATACCAGTTAACCGGTATTTTAAGGTTTGTAAATAATGATAATGTATATCCGGCTGAGAGAGAGCGGAGATGTTTTCGATTAAGAAAGGAATGATGAACAAGCCACTGGCTATGGAATCAAAAAATCGGAGCGGCAAGGGAAAAGGCAACCGTACGTCGAATAAGCATTACAATTTCCAATAATGGAATAAAAGTTGACTTGGTACCCTTTAAATAGTAGAGAAGCCCCCCTCTAACAAGTAGAGAGAGGCCATCCCAAAAACCAATTGTTAAAGGACTTTCTTTTATAAATTTAGAGCTTTCTCTTCTATTTTTTTATCGGTACTTTGATGATCGGTCGTAGCTGCTCTGCGCTTTGCCGAATTCAAAGTTGACCGTGATTTCGTGAGAACCTCCGTTATACTTCTGGAAGTCGCCCATATATACATCGTAGGTGTATAAAAATCTCAAAGAGCTGTATTTCGTGCCCAGAGAGATTCCAATATTTCCGCCTGTTCCAGCCCTGTACATCAATCCCGTGATCAATTGTTCGTTGAGAAAAGTAGCCAGCAGGTTGATATCCACCTGCGGATCGACGTTTCGGACATTTTTATACAAAATAGAAGGAATGAGCTTGGCTTTGGCATCGTGAAATTCGATCACACCACCGGCGTAAGCGGTGATGTATTTAAAGAGGTCGCCACCGGCTTCGCTTTCCAGTTTGTTGCGTATCAACCCCGGAGAAGACACCCCGAAGAAAAGTTTTCTTTTGTAAACGCCATACAAACCGACGGAAGCATCGAACTCGCTGGTGCCTTCCATAGCTTGTTCGATGGGCATATCGCCAATGTAATCTTCATAAAAATCGCTGTTGGTGATGGAACTGCTCAACTGCATGCGGTGCCATTCGGTAGAAAGCCCGAAAGCCATGTTCATGTCTTTTACCTGGAAGCGGAACGAATAGGAAAGCTGTGCTCTGTAACGCGACAGCGAAGCAATGTTTTCCGAATAGATCATGCCGCCAAGTCCCAGACGATTGCCAATGGGGCCATTGTAGCTGAGGGCATAAGTGCGCGGAGCATCCGGGAAACCGCTCCATGCCGAACGAATATTGATAAAAACGTTGTGGTGATCCGGGTCAATTCCTGTAGCCGCAGGATTGATCAAAACCGGATTAAAAGTGTAGTGCATAAAAACCGCCTCCTCCTGTGCGAAAGAAGAATTGCAAAAGTATGCACTTGACAGTATTAGAAGTAGAAATATCTTTTTCATTTTTTGGAATATTATGAGTTTTTGGGAATAAATTATCTCAGTATCGTTACGGAACCTTTGACCCTTTGGGTAGTTCCGGCGTCATCGTATTCAAACACAAAAAAGTATCCGCCTTCCGGCACTTCTTCGCCATCATTGCTGATGCCGCTCCAGGTGTTATCGTAGTTTTGTGTTTCAAAAACCATCTGCCCCCAGCGGTTGAATATCTTCAGTGTGTTGTCAAATCTCTCTGCACAACGAATTATCAATTCGGTGTTTTTGCCGTTGCCATTGAAGGAAAGTATCTCTTTCGAGGTAAAGCATTCGCCACCCAACTGTACTTCGCCGATTTTGAAGGCTTCACAACCATTGGCATCGGTTACAAACACGCCATATTGCCCGGAAGTAAGCCTTTCTGCAATTGCGGTAGTTTGTGCATTATTGTCGTTCCAGAGGTAAGAATAAGGCTCAGTGCCTCCAGAAACGATGGCTTCGAGGCTTCCCGTAGCGCCACCGCTCGATGGCGTTGAAATGATCTCGATGGTTAGCGGATCGGGATTGGGCAGCGTAATAGTTTGTACTATGAACAAATTCGGGTTATTGGCGTCCGTAACTGTCACGGTATAAGTTCCGCCAGGCAGGCCAAAAGCCAGCGGAGATTGGTTGCCGGTGTTTGGACTCCACTCATAAATATACTCACCTGAGCCGCCTTGCGGGAACACTTCGATAAAGCCATTCGAATCACCCTGACAGGAAGGAGTTTCTATCTCTAATTGAAGTGCCAGAACATTTGACGGAAGATAAACGGTCAGAAATTCCACACAACCGTTCGCATCGGTTACTGTTACGGTGTAAATCCCTCCGGCTAAACCTGCAATATCCTGTGTAACGGCTCCATTGCTCCACTGGTAGGAATATCCACCCCAGCCGCCGGTAACGTTGATATTGATCACGCCGTCATTATTGTCGCCATTTGGAGGGGTGATAAAGTTTTGAGTGACCACCAATTCCGTATCAGGCTCATCGATCGCTATGTTTTGAATTGTTACAGTGTTTCCTGTTGCATCGGTTACTGTAACGGCATAAGTTCCCGGGCAAAGTCCGGAAGGATCCTGATTGCCCCAGCTATATGTGTAGGGCGTTACCCCTCCCGTAACTGTGATGTCTATCGAGCCATCGCATTCTCCGAGACAGGACACATCGTTTACCTGGTTTACAATTGCAGAAAGACCGAGGTTGAGCGAGATATTGCTCAAAACCTGAACGCAGCCGTTGGCGTCGGTTACCGTTACAGATTGTTGAATGTTATGACATAATTGAGTGGGGTCTTCTACAATAGCGCCGCCGCTCCATTGATAAGAATATGGCAACGTACCGCCGCTCACAGAGATATCAATCGCACCATTCGGGTTCGTGCAGCTTGGGTCGGTATTGTTGATAATATTTATAATCTCTATTTCAATGGAATCGGGTTCGCCAATCGAAATAGCATGTACGATCACATTGGTCGGTGATCCTGAATCCTGGATAACAACATTGTAATTTCCTGGAGGAATATTATTAAAACAAGCTGTGCCAAATATATCGTTTTGATTTGGGACACCGCTGCCGGGAATGCTGAAATTGTAAGGTGAAGTGCCCCCAAAAACATTGATACAAGCGCTACCGTCATTTTCCCCGAAGCAGGATGCATCCTCAATCGTTGAATTAGCCACAACCAAAGGCGGCGGCAAAACGGTGAAAATATTTGAAACTAAAATACAACCGTTATCGTCGGTGATGGTCACGTTGTAATCATCATCGCACAGATCTGTGATATCTTCACTGATTGCGCCATTGCTCCAATCATAAGATAAGTCGCCGGTACCCCCGCTCACCTGAATGTTTATCGAACCATTGCAACCGTTTCCGGTTTCATTGACAATATTCGCTTGCAGGATCGTAATCGGCGGAGGTGCTCCCACCTGGATGCTTACTACGGTCATTGCTCCGTTGTTATCTGTGATGGTCACACTGTATGTTCCGGCAAAAAGATTCATGAGGTCTGGCGTATTTCCGGCAACCGGAGGATTCCACTGGTAGCTGTAAGGCATAGCTCCACCGGCTACTTCGAGGTGAATTTCTCCATCATTGCCTCCGGCACATGAAACATCGGTGACATTTGCAATCACGCCCAACGCTCCGCCTACTGTAAAGCAATCGGAGGTTTGGCAGCCTTTTGAATCAGTAACGGTTACACAGTAATTTGCCTGCGAAAGCCCTGTAATATCTTGTGTGGTAGCTGTATTGTTCCATAGATAGGTGTATGGCCCTGTTCCACCATTAACCGTAATATCTACTTCGCCATCCATGTTCGAGCCGGTTTCGTTGGTGACAACTCCAGTCACATCCAATACAGCGGGCTGAGTTACGGGGATCGGGCCTGCGGTTCTTGTACAGCCGTTCGGGCCGGAAATGGTCACGGAGTAAGTACCTGCGCACAAGCCGGACTGATCCTGTTGAGCGGGTAAGCCGTTGCTCCAGCTATACGTGTAATTTCCGGTAAATCCGGAGATCACCAGATCTATGGCTCCATCACAATCGCCGTTACAGGTAACCATCGAAACGTTTGTCGAAATAGAAGCATTGGAAACCGTGTAAGTTTCTACAATAGAAGATGCTCCCGAAGTGATGGTTACCGTATAAGTACCGGCTGCAAGGTTCGAAATATCCTGGGTTATTGCACTGTTACTCCAGTTGTAAGTGTAACTGCCCGTTCCACCGCTGACGGTGATATTGATCGCTCCGGTTGACTGGCCGTTGCAAAGGATATGGGTGATCAATGTGTCGGTAACGACGATCGGGCCGCCTCCTGAGCAATCCGCAGTTACTTCACTATCTGTAAGGTTGTAAGCAGTAAGCGGCTCACTTGAACCACAACAGGAAATTTCAACTATATTGGTTGGTGTATCGAGGAAAACGACATCACTGCTTGTGCCGGCGTTGCCGAGTACTACAAAACGCATTTTATAGATCACGGTCCCGTCGGGAAGCGTTACCGGAGAAAGTGTAGGCTCAAGCCATGAGAGGCGAATGGTATTAGCATTGATCGGATTTATGTTAGTTGGTACAAGTCCGCTCAAGTTTAAAGCTGTAGGTCCCACATACTGGAGGTGAGCATTGTTATATTGCACGTCGTATTGCATGCTTACAATTTCATTAAAGTTTTCTACAGAAACTGCTATTTCAATGGTATCACCTGTACAGCCGGTTTCATTGGAAAGGATCAATCCGAAAAGCCCTTCTCCGGTTACGTCCACTTTTCCGGGAGTAGTGACCAGTGGAACTTCTATAGGCGTACCGCCTACATTCTGTGAAGCTTCTATCGCGGTAGGATCGCCAGTGAAGGACACCGGGCTTGACTGTCCGGCACTTCCAATGATTATGAAGCCAACACGATAGATCACTGTATTATCGGCAAGATTTACACCTTGCGTCGTAGGATCATCCCACGAAAAGGCAAGTTTTCCATTATCCACCAGGGAAGGCATGGTATTGAACAGGGGAGAACCTGGCAGTGCGCCGGTCAATTGTGTATTATGGAAATCAAGAATCGCCGGATTCCAGGCCATGCTGTATTGCATGCTGGTGATGTCTATAAAATTCTTTACACTGACATCGACGTAAACGGTATCTCCGGGTTGTCCGGTTTCCATCGAGGCGATCACTGTCAATGCATTGCTTTGATCGCCCGTGATCGTTACTTCACCGTCGATGCTTTCCAACCCTATGTTGGCACCTCCTGAATTCACATCTGTTACCTCAATAGAGGCGAGGTTTCCATTTATTAAAAGGGAATCGACTGAGCCGCCCGCACCGATCGCCGTAAAGCATATCTCATAAATGACAGATTCGTTGGGCAAAGTTTCTCCGTCAATCGGAGTGTCGTCATTCCACGATACCGTTACAAATCCATCTCCTGCCATTGTAGTCCCGAAGTTTCCTCCACCCATGTTCGGAAGGCCGAAGCTCTGCACATGGCTGAACTGCAATATGGCAGGGTTGAACTGCATGGTGTATTGCATACTGACTATTTCAGTGAAATTACAAACAGCAACATCCAGGCAAACCTGCTCTCCGGTATCTACAGAATCACTTTCCACCAGCAGTCCAAAGCCGCTGAAGTTACAATTCGATCCGCCACCACCGCCACCGCCGCCGATGTCTATGGTCGTATTGGTAAAAGTTACTAAATTGGTAATATCCACAGGCCCGCTACCGGTGTCCTGGGTTACTTCCATAGGGGTTGGATTGCTGGTGAACTGCAACAGGGTCGATACGGGCGCCGGCGCTACCACATTGAAAGTTATGGTAAATAAGACCGATCCCGGATTCAATGTTTGGGGATTAGCCAACGGATCATTCCAAAGAGTACTCAACCTTCCTGAGCTTACCAGGGTGGTACCGAAATTACCGGAGGTAAGGCCGATGTCGGTGTTGAAATTGCCGACGGAAACATAGCTCAGATGATTGATATTCCAGTTTATGGAATATTGATAACTGGTAATGTCAGTGAATCCATCTACTAAAACATCGACCGTTATTTGCTCACCGAGGTCGGGAGTCTGATTGGAAGGAGTGAAATAAAAAGTTGGTTGCGCATTGATTGAGATGGTAAAAATCAAGAACCAAACTGTTGTTAGTAAAGCGTAAACCTTATTCATTTGTCCTTAGGAATTTGGGATGTTAGGAAAAATTTATCGTATTAAGACCATTTTACGGGTTTTGAAATATTCATTTATTTTTATGGTATAGAGATAAGTGCCTGGTCCATGCAACTTATCGGCATCCAGTACAATGCTGTTTTCACCTTCTTGGAAATAGTTTTTTATAGCGTAGATCAACCTGCCATCGACGCTTTGAACCGAAAACTCAACTTCGCTGCTGCTTTTCAGATCAAACCGTATAACCGATTGATTGCCAAATGGATTTGGCTCATTTTGAAATAATGTGAAGAGTTCATTTGATCCATTTAAGTATGATAGATCATTGGGGGACGAACTCGAAGTGCTAAATACGATAATCATTCCATTTTCAATGATCACCGGCAAAACATTTCCATCAAAATCGGAGAACTCAATGGCGGTAGGGTCGCCTGTAATTGACACGTCGCTAAACGAATCCGGCTCGCCTGTCACGGTAAAAACCAAAGAAAAAATCACCGTGTTATCATCAAGGGTAACACCCAGCAATTGGTTGTCGAGCCACAATGTTGTCAGCTTTCCCAAATCCGCGGAAAAGGTTCCAAAACTGGTTGGGGCATAATCCGGAAGCGCTCCCAAATTGGCCACGGTGTCAAATTGAAGTACCGACGGATCCCAGTTTACCGAAAACTGCATGCTTTGGATGTCCACAAAATCTTTCACCTTGAAATCCACCAAAACAGAAGTGCCCGTTTCTACGGTATCTTTGGAAATAAAAATGGTAGGTTGTGCCGAAACCGGCACAACAAACCACATTAGCAAGGCAAAATATAACAGTATATCTTTGTTCATATCCATCAAGTGTTTGTCAGCACAGTAGTATTAAGAATAATACCTGTGATTGTCTTTGTTTTTTATTACAACTGCGGTAGCTAATCCGGGGGTAGTTTCGAGGTTCTTCAGCAAAATCGGGGCGGCAATATCTTTCAAGTGCCTGATAACATCAATGGTAGTAGCTATGATGTTTTTACAATCCCCTTTTAAATTGAAGGTTTTTCTTTTTGTGTAAAACATGGTGATTATAATTTGCCGGAAATAAATTTCCGCATTTCACAACTCGTTGTAAATCCTAAACTTATCTTTTCCTTTCCTTTCCAGATCAATTTTATAAAACACAAAGCCTGAAACAGGTCTTGTACACAATTGATCGTACAATCGGAAAATATTTAGTCTGAAATTACCCGCTATAATGTGCAATCAGGGGAGAAATGGATTTTGTATCTTAAAATTTAGATCGTTGATATGTCCTTTCGATACAAAAGCCTGGATAAGTTAAATTTGCAGGGCTTGGATTTCAGTTCATGGGATTTAGTTAAGCAAAAACACTTAAACTAAGTCACGGTTTTGGGTCTTTTTATTAATTGCTTTGAAATTTTTTAAACCACTTAGTACGGCAAAGATAAAGGTTAATAAATTCCCATTTCTACCCAAAAACCGGTATTTTTAACATAGATAAAAAACAAATATTAGTCACTGGACAATTGTGTGTTTGCTTTAAATTACAATATAATTACTTTGGCTTTTTCAATTTATCAAAGTCACAATTTTGCGTTGAACAACACTTATCTAATGCTAAAATAATAATGGCATTGACTTTTGAAAACATGTCTCAAAAATCAATGGTAATTGATTGATAAAGAATACAAATGGCAGGAATGACGCGATTTTTTCAACAAGATATGCAGCAAGCAATAATCGATTGCGTGAAAGGTGAATCCGGCGAGGATAGAACCACTAAATTACCGTTGTTGTAAAAAGAAAAATGCAGCAGCCATGAAGAATGGCTGGCAGGCACGAAAAGGATGTGGAATATGATCAGATCAGACTGTTGTCATAAGCGATCTTGATCAGTCCGGCGGTGTTGCTTACACCAAGCTTTCGCATGATGTTTTTGCGGTGAACGCTTACGGTTTGATCGCTGATAAACAGTTCTTTAGCGATTTCTTTGTTGCTCAATGCGAGAGAGATGAGCCGCAATATTTCGAATTCTCGTTTTGTGAGGTTTGATTTTTTGATAAACTTATCTTCAAAATGATAAGCGTCGTCACTTTTCCTGGAAGCTTTGGTCACCATGGAGTTGAGACTTACCCCTTTTCCGAGGAATGTGCGTCCGTCCAAAACTTCTTTAATAGCTCTCACCAACTCCTCTTTCCCGCTGCTTTTCAACACATAGCCATCCACGCCCGATTTAAAAGCAGATTTTACGATTTTGGATTCATCGTACATGGTCAGGGCTAATATCTTCAGTTCGCTGTACTGGTCGCGGATAGAATCCAGGACGTCGAGGCCGTCTCTTTCCGGCATATTAAGATCCAGGATCAACAGGTCGGGGCTTTGTCTTTTTAGAAGGGAGATCAACTCTTCACCATCATTTGCAATACCGAGCAAATGAATTTCATAATCATCAATGTCGTTTAAAATTGATCTTAAACCTGTGATAAAAAGTTGGTGATCATCAGCTATAACGATGCTTACTTGTTGCATGTGGATTTTTAATTTGTTGTCATGGGATTTACCAGGTTTGTTACTTTTTCAATTAAGCCTGGTATTTTATTTTCACTTTAAGTTGATCCGGGTACTGTTTTTTCACCGTACAACTCGCTGATTTCCTGACATATTAAGGAAACTTAGCAGTCAACGCTACTGCAAAACCGATGCCATTAACTGAATTGTCAAAAACAAAAAAATTATGATCTGTAATTTGGATAATCCTCAAAGAAATAGTCGCAAACGATTATCCAGGTGATTGGCCATTGGTTTTATCATTCCGGATACAAAAAAAATTACACCTTCCGGTGAAATCAAAACAGTTTTGGGTGAATGTAGAGATTTCTCTTTGATTAATGTGTAACACTTCAGAGGAATTACAAAGATATAAAAATCCTCTGTATTCCTGTATTTAAAAACCACCCAACTTTATCATTTTTTAATAAACGAAGGCGAATCGTTCAATTGGCTTTCTCGTCCCCGGTTGACTACGAAGTTGAACCCGGGTTGCAAAGCATAAGCGCCATAAGCTCCCTTTTTGTTGACAGCTACAAATCCAACCTGAAAATCTTTGTGATTTTTATCTTTTGCAATACGCATCACAGCTTCTTTGCAGGCTTCATCCGGAGTCTTGCCCTGCCGCATCAGCTCAACCACCAGGAAAGAACCCAAGGTTTTCAGCACGGCTTCTCCCAATCCGGTGGCAGCGGCAGCGCCAACCTCATTGTCAACAAACAAACCGGCGCCAATGATCGGCGAGTCCCCTACCCTTCCGTGAATTTTGTAAGCCAGGCCGCTCGTCGTACAAGCTCCGGCGATATTGCCTTTGCGGTCGATAGCCAGCATTCCGATCGTGTCGTGGTTTTCGATATTGATAACAGGTTGATAATTGGCTTCCTTCTTCCAAGCTTTCCAGGCTTTTTTCGATGATTCGGTGAGCAGGTTTTCTTTTTTAAAACCATTTTCTAATGCAAATTTCAACGCTCCCTTGCCTGCCAGAATAACGTGGGGTGTGTTGTCCATGACTTTCCGGGCAACCGAAACGGGGTGCCTGATATGTTCTAAAAAACAAACCGAGCCTGCATTTCCCGTCGAATCCATGATGCAGGCATCTAGTGTTACTTTGCCTGTACGGTCGGGAAGTCCGCCATAGCCGACGGACTGATCGTTTGGGTCGGCTTCGACCACTTTTACGCCTGCTTCCACGGCATCAACTGCTGAACCACCGGTTTCGATCACCGACATCGCCGCTTCGTTCGCTGCGTGGTTTTTCCAGGTGGATACAACTATCGGAAAACCTTCCGTAGTTGAAATCTGAAACGTTTGTTCTCTGCCTTTTTTTGAATGCGCGTAGCCTGGCGCCAATACCCCCAGAAATGCACCGGCTGAACTTAAAACCGAACGGAAAAGAAAATTTCTTCGTGAAAACATAGTCTGATTTTTTTAGGTACTTGAAGTGTTCAATTTGGTAATGTGGTAATTTGCTAATGTGGTAATTTGCTAATCCTGCCCTCCCGCCCCGACACCGGTGTCGGAGCGGGATCGGGGTTGCTAATTTGTTGATAACCCCGACATGAATGTCGGGGTTATCAACACAACTTGTCCCGCACCAAAGGTCGGGATCACCACATTAACCCATCACCGCATCAGCTTTACAAGCTAAATACTGGCCGCCAAACGCGCGCCCTGTTCAATCGCTCTTTTTGCATCAAGCTCTCTGGCCACGTCAGCGCCACCAATTATATGTACTTTCAACCCTGCCTGCAACAGCGGAGCTGCCAACTCCCGCAACGGCTCTTGCCCGGCGCAGATCACCACATGATCGACTTCGAGTAATTCCGGTTTTTCGTTTTTTATAAAATGCAGCCCAAGATCATCGATCTTTTGATAGACGACCCCGTTGATCATTTTCACTTTTTTCATCTTCAGGCTGGCGCGATGGATCCACCCGGTCGTTTTTCCGAGATTTTTTCCGGGTTTTGTTTTCGAACGCTGGAGAAGATAAATTTCTCTTGCGGCAGGCAGGGGTTGCGGCTTTGCCAGCGCTCCCCTGTTGGTATATTGCTGGTCAACGCCCCACTCTTTGAGAAAAACAGCTGCGTTCAATCCCGGAGATTCTCCTTCGTGTGCCAGATATTCCGCCACGTCGAAACCGATACCACCTGCGCCGATAATCGCCACTTTCGATCCGGCTATTTTATTATTTTTTAAAACATCGATATAACTCAATACTTTGGGGTGGTCAATTCCTTCGAGGTCAATCATTCGGGGAAGGACTCCTGTGGCAATGACAATCTCATCAAAATGCTGTGCTTTCAGAAAGGTTCTGTCAACCTTTTTATTCAAATAAAGCGCAACTCCTTGCATATCTATCTGCTTCTTAAAATAGCGCAGGGTTTCATAAAATTCTTCCTTTCCCGGAATCTTTTTGGCCATGTTGAACTGGCCGCCGATCTCACTATCCGCTTCAAACAAGTGGACTTCGTGTCCGCGCTGAGCCGCAACGGTGGCAAATGAAAGCCCCGCAGGTCCGGCGCCCACAACGCCGATTTTCTTCTTCGGATTTGCTGGAAGATACAAGAGTTCGGTTTCCCGGCAGGCGCGGGGATTCACTAGGCAGCTCGCCGTTTTGTTTTCAAAAATATGATCCAGACAAGCCTGGTTGCAGGCGATGCAGGTGTTGATTTCATCAGCCCGGTTTTGCATCGCTTTTTGTACAAAATCAGCATCCGCCAAAAATGGCCGCGCCATGGAGATCATATCTGCATGACCATCGGCAAGGATCTGCTCAGCGACTTCCGGAGTGTTGATCCTGTTGGTTGTGATCAACGGGATGTTTACTTTTCCCATCAGCCTTTTGGTCACCCAGCTAAAGCCGCCGCGCGGTACCATCATCGCAATGGTCGGCACCCGTGCTTCATGCCAGCCGATGCCTGTGTTGATGATGGTGGCTCCCGCATTTTCTACCGCTTTCGCCAATTGTTCAACCTCTTCCCAGTTGCTTCCATCGTCGATCAGATCGAGCATGGAGAGCCTGTAAATGATAATGAAATCAGTTCCGACAGCTTGCCTGATCCCTTTGACAATTTCTATGGGAAAACGGATCCTGTTCTCAAACGAGCCGCCCCATTCATCCGTTCTTTTGTTGGTTTTCGAAACGATGAACTGGTTGATCAGATAACCTTCAGAACCCATGATCTCCACGCCGTCGTAGCCCGCTTCTTTGGCCAACACTGCCGCCCGGATAAAATCCGAGATCGTGTTTCGTATCCCGCGTTTAGATAACCGCCAGGGCCGGAACGGGCTGATAGGCGATTTTATCGCTGATGGCGCCACCGCCAGGAAATGATAGCCATATCTCCCGGAATGAAGGATCTGCATACATATCTTACCACCTTCGGCATGTACCCTTTCCGTAATGATCCGGTGTTTTTTTGCAGTCGTTCTGTTTGTTAATCTTGCGGAAAAAGGAGCTACCCACCCTGCCCGGTTCGGAGCGATACCGCCAGTCACGATGAGACCAACGCCACCTCTTGCACGTTCCCCAAAGTAAGCAGCCATTTTCTCAAAACCATTTTTGGTTTCTTCCAGCCCGGTGTGCATTGATCCCATGAGCGCCCGGTTTTTCAATTGTGTAAAACCCAGATCGAGCGGTGCAAACAAATTGGGATATGGATGGTCTGGCATTTTTAAAATATAAACAGGGTTCGATATTGAAATTTCCGGAGCCAATTATAAGGAGAATATATTGGAAACTGTAAATTTTCCTTCGCTTTCAGGGTACTGAATCTGTGTACAAAGAAGAAACATAAACCTTCACGTTTCATTCCAAACAAATATCATCCGCTCTTAATTTTTTTAATCCACCGCTTAATGTTTTGTTAATCATTCAGGCTTTGGCATTTCGGTTTTAACATTTTTTAGAAACTCAGCATGACTGGTTTAAGCGCTTAAAATGAAGTTTCCTGAAATTTGCAACTCATTAAAAAACAAAACTTTACCACACAAAAAACATTAAAAATCTTTCCTTTTCAACTTTCTTTTTGCAACAATTTTTAACGCGCCTGATCCTTAAAATTTTTCGCGGCACAAAATTTACAGAGAGAAAAACACTGATACTTTTGGGCTTCACAGGCAGTCTTATCATTACATCCCCAGCGAGCATGAAACAGTGATTGAAAAGACAACTTTGAAAACCCATTTTTTAAACTTTTACAATTCCTTACTATGAAACGTCCATGAATTTTTTTATTCAAAAAATGCAACATGCATGAATAAAAAATTCATGGTAAGTTCCATGTGACCGCTGAAAAAAAATTATACACATGAAAAAGACCTGTTTAAAATTATCTCTGATTTTCGTAGTTGCGTTGATGGTCGCAGATACTTCCGCACAAATTTCCACTTATGAAAGACAACCCGGCTATTGGACTTTTGGACTAAATGGCGGCATGGCTTACCAACAAAGCGATATTAAGGCAACGCTTCAGGGATTTGGCGCGGGACTCACCCTTGGCAAAAATCTCTACTACCAGCCGGGCGCCGCATTTACTTTTGATCTGAGGGGACGCGCTCTTTATACTGAAACTTATGGCCTCGATCCTATGCCTTCGTTTGGCATCGCCAACAACAGCGCTCTCAACGGCACTTTTGGTCTGGATTATACCGACCCGCACGGCTCTGGCATGGTGTATCACAACAACAAAACCAACCACGCCGAACTGGGCATGGAGGCCGTGATCGGCTTCAATAAATTAAGGGAACAAACCAATATCATCCTGTCGGTTTTCGGAGGGATCGGCCTCGATTGGTACAACACCACGATGGATCAGTCCGATGTTTTCGGCAACTATGCTTCACGCTATGACGCCCTGGATCCCACAAGTCCTGTTTCATACAAAAAATCTCAATTGAAATCGGCTATTCTCGACGGCATTTACGAAACCCATGCCCAGGGATTTGAAACCGGAAGCGGGCGATTGGGCATCATGCCGGGCCTGGGATTTGAACTGGGATACCAGTTTACTCCAAGATTTTCCATGGGGCTGGGGCATAAGATCACCTTTACGAATACCGATCTTTTTGACGGTCAGCAATGGACCAACGACAACCAACTAACCATCGATAAAGACATCCACCATTACACCAACCTCCATATACGCTGGATTTTGGATCAAAGGGAAAAAACCCTCAAACCTCCCGTCATCAAAGTCACTGTTCCGTACAACGATCCTCACACTACCCACGACCCCAATGGTTTTGTAAAAGCCAGTATCAAAAACGTGGAAAGAGCGAT
>CAZKDA010000072.1:0-20334 GCA_964551455.1 uncultured Saprospiraceae bacterium | reverse complement strand
ACAATCCTTATTATAATTATGGTGACAGATACCGCGGCGAGATCATTATCGACGGGCAAGGAAATGCTTATGTGGCTACTTGTTCAAATTCATACAATTTTCCTGTGACCAGCGGTGCATTCAACACCACATTCAATAATGCAGGTCAAGGTTTTTATCCGGCTCAGGATGGCGTGGTTTTTAAGCTGAACAGCGACCTGTCCACTTTATTTTGGAGTACTTATCTCGGAGAAAGCGAACCGGATATAGCGCTTGGATTGCGCCTCGACGATTACAACAATGTATATGTTACCGGCATTGCCGGATCTTCCAATTTCCCTACCACGCCAGGCACCGTGCAGCCAAACTGGAACGGCGGTGAGGAAGACGCTTTTGTGGTAAAATTATCTGCTGATGGAAAAAACATGTTGTACGGAACATTTTGGGGCACATCAAGTGTAGATCACAGCTACTTCATTGATATTGATGAAGAAGGTAATATTCACATTTATGGCCAAACCCGCGGTACCATGCCAATCACACCGAATACGTATTTTTACAACTCAGGAAGTCATCAGTTTTTAGCGAGCTTCACAGCAGACTTGAGTACTTTGGTGTATAGTACGGTTATTGGAAAAGGGACTGGTCAAAGCACAAACCAGGTTTATTATGATTTTGTGCCCGTGGCTTTCATGGTAGATAAATGCAACAATATTTACTTTTCCGGGTATTATGCCGGTTCCGGCTTACCCACTACCCCGGATGCCATCGAATCTTCAGCTTCGCCTTACAGCTTTTATCTGGGGGTTTTGGAACCAAATGCATCGGCATTGTCTTTCGGAACTTATTATGGCAAAGCAGATCACGTGGATGGCGGTACCAGCCGGTTTGACAAAAGCGGAACGGTTTACCAGGGCGTTTGTTCCTGCGTACAACCCGGCGCAGTTTTAAACACTTTGCCTAATGCTTATGCGGCAAACCAAACGAACTACTGCGATATTGGCGTTTTCAAGATCGACTTTGAGGTCAACACAGTAACGGCGGCGGCTACTGCTTTGCCCTCTACAAGCGGTTGCGCTCCGTTTACGGTGAATTTCAGCTACACCGGGCAAGATGCAACCAGCCTGCTTTGGAACTTTGACGACGGAACCACCAGCACACAACTCAATCCTGTCCACACATTCTCCGAAGCCGGAAATTACAGGGTCATGCAAATTGCAACAGCACCTAATACCTGCAATCAAAAAGATACCTTTTATATTGACATCGTCGTGTTTGACGGATCAAGTAATTCAACCGAGTTGGTGATCTGTGATCTTATCGAACCAACTTACCTTGACGTCACCACCACCAATGCATCGTATCAGTGGCAAAACGGTTCGACCGGTGCCACTTTTATAGCTACTTCTCCCGGCGTCTATTGGGTCGATATCTCCATTCCGGGCTGTACGAAGAGAGATTCGTTCACTGTGATGCTTACGGAGCCGTTAGACCTTGACCTGGGACCTGATTTTTCTGTTTGCGACCAACCTTCTTTTACCCTCGACGCCACTACTCCCGGAGCTGTAGCTTATCAATGGCAAAACGGATCGACAAATCCGGAATTGACTATTTTCACCGCCGGACAATACAGTGTGGAAGTTGTAAACCCGGATGGTTGTCATTTTTATGATTTTGTCGATGTCCAGTTTGGAACAACACCTACCGTTGAACTGGAATACGTGGATACGCTCTGCGATTGGGATTCCTATACTTTCCAACTCGATATCGACGATGTAAATTATCAATGGCCTGATGGCTCGACAGATAATACATTTACGGTTTATTCAGAGGGAGAATATTGGGTCATAGTCAGCAACAATGGATGTGATGCCAGCGACACCGTTCAGGTCGATTATCACAATGATCTGCTTTTTTCTCAAAGCACTACTGATGTGCTTTGCTATGAAGATTGTAATGGAATCATTGAAGTTTCAGCTTCCGGCGGGAATGGACCGTTGAGCTATTCCTGGAGCACCGGAGATGCCGGAACCAGCCTGGAAGATTTGTGTCCGGGAGCTTATGACCTGACCATCACTGATGATATTTGCATCTATGAAACTACATTTTTTATCCAGGAACCAGACCCCCTTGCTTTTGAACTTGTCGGGACTGACATCGAATGCCACGGCGACGGAAACGGGGTCATCGAAGTAATGAACCTGACAGGCGGAACACCGCCTTTTACCTTTTCTTTGGATAATGGACCTTACACCGGAAATAGCTATTTCGGCAATCTGTCCGGTGGAGATTATGAGATAGCAGTGCTCGATGCCAACGATTGTTTTCTTTCTGCATCGATCAATCTTTACGAACCTCCCGGAGTTTCAGTCGATGCCGGGCCTGACCTTGAGATCGAACTGGGAGAAAGCATCAGGATCAATTCGATGGTGTTTCCCGTTTATGATAACCTGACGATCAACTGGACTCCGGCAGACAGCCTTGATTGTGTTGATTGTATGCAGCCCGTTACGGCTCCAACAAGCACTACCCAGTACATAATTTCCGTGATTGACGATATTACGGGTTGTGTCATCAGCGATACGGTTTTGATCCGTGTAGTCAAAAACAGGAATGTTTACATCCCCAATGCTTTTACGCCAAATGGTGATGGGGTGAATGACATTTTCAGAGTTTTCACCGGAAACGGAGTCAGGCGGATCAACAAAATCAGGATATTCGATCGCTGGGGCGAAATGGTTTATGAAGCCAATAATATTTTTCCCAACGACACAAAAATGGGTTGGAATGGTGAGTTCAGAGGACAGCCGATGAACAACGCGGTTTTCGCATATTACATCGAAGTCGAATTTATAGATGACATCATCATTCCTTACAAGGGAGATATTACGCTGCTGAAGTGAATGGCTAGTGGTTAGTGGTTTCCCGATTTCATTGGGATCTATGCTTCGCTGCGAAGTGATTAGCGGTTAAAAACTAGCAACCAGCAACTTGTAACTTCAACTCCACAACTTAACAAATTAGCAAATTAGCAAATTAGCAAATTAACCAATCAACACATCAATTATCATTTTCCCGGATCAGCGGTATTTCGTTTTCAAAATCATACATGGTGAGTCGGCGGAGTTCGTAATAAGCCAGCCAGTAGTTGCGGAGTTTGTTAAAATAAGACCTTCTGGCCTCGGCTTCTTCGCGGATAGCGAGGTTGAGTTCGACGATTTCAATTTTGCCGATATAATAACGCTGGCGTGTAATGGCGAGCCTTTTTTGGGCAACTTCAAAAGCTTTCAAACCGAGGATAACCTGTGTGCGTTGCAAATCGAATTGCTGTACTTTTAGCAATACCTCTCTGTCGAAACTGATGCGTTCCTGCTCGACATTCATTTTTTCAAGCTGGTAATTTGATCTGGCGATCTCCATTTGGGCTTTAGCTTTTCCCCAATCAGCAATGGGAAAGGTAAGCCCCAGCCTTACGCGTTCCTGATCCAGCGGATTTTTATATACTTCGTTTATATTTTCAGCGGTTTGTGTGAGTCCAAATTGGCCAAATAACTCGACGTTCAGGCCATTTTGTGATTCTGCCTGTGCAACATTGCGCTCTGCTTCTTTTATCCTTCTTAAAAATTCGATGGTCTCGCTGCGGTATTCCTGCGCATATCTCAGTGCGAGGTCAGGATCGACATAAATCTCAGGGATGGATACAGGAGGGATCATATCGAAAATTACATTATTGGTAATGCCTAAAAAGTTGCGCAGTTGTTCGGTATTAGATTGGTGGGTTAGCATGGCTTCTGCCAGCTCGGCGTCGGCATTCATAGCGCTTAGTTCGATCTGCAACAATTCTGTTTCGGCTATCCGGCCAACTTCAAAACGTCCTTTGGAAATTTCGTAAAGAGTATCGGCGTCTGCTTTATATTTTTTAAAAGCTTCCACGTTGAGTTGAGCGATAAGCACATCAAAAAACAGAAACGTAGCATTGTAAGCGACTTCTTCCATTTGCTCGGCGAATTCCTTGTTAAATTCCTGGTAGCGAAGCGGTTCTATCCTTTTATCCCACTTCAGGCGATTGAACTGGAAAAGGGGTTGATTGAAACCGATGACAATCGGCGTGGTAAGGTAAGAAGTGGTTTGGGGGTTTACACTCGTTGCAAAATTGTCGATCCTTTGAAACCCGGACAATGCAAAAATGCTGCCTCCCGTGAGTGCAACATCCTGCGAGATGGTTATGCCGAGTTCATTGGTCATGAGTGTGCGCGGAATGAACAACACGGTTCCGTCTGGCTGGGTTATGGCGTCGATGGTGCGGTTGAAATTCGGCAAAGTAGAATTCAGCAGGATTTGCGGTTTGTAATTAGCCAAAAAAGACTGGTATTGCCAGTAATTAGTGGTTTGCCGCGTTTTCGCAAGCTGCACATCCGGCGCATCGCTTTGTGCAATTTTAATGACTTCGGGTAAGCTCACCCGGATCGTTTCGGTTTGGCCAACAAGTTGACAACAAAATAATACTTGGCTGAAAATCAAAAGGAGGTACAGGTTTGGTTTCATATTAGTTCGTTAAAATGGGTGTTTGTGGTTTTCATTCGTGGTTTGTAGTTTCTGTGGTTGTTTGTTATGGTGTTATGGTGTTATGGTATCCGGTATCCGGTATCCGGTATCTGGTGTCCCGACTTTGTCGGGATCTACGCTCCGCTTCGATCTGATGTCTAATGTCAAATGTCTAATGTCTGATGCCTATTGTCATTCCGTTCTTAGAGCGAGGATCGGGTCTTGCAATGCTGCTTTTTGAGCAGGGAAAAGCCCGAACACCAGGCCGACCATAGCAGCGACTCCGAACGATAACAACACCGACCAGGTGGACACTATAGCCGGGATACCGAAGGAATCTGCGATCACATTCGCACTGAAAATGCCCAAAACTATCCCGATGCAACCACCGATCAGGCTGATAAATACTGCTTCGAACAAAAACTGGAGAATGATGTCGTTTTGCTTGGCGCCAAGCGAACGCCTGACCCCTATTTCTTTGATGCGCTCCATGACGGATGCAAGCATGATGTTCATAATGCCGATGCCACCTACGAGGAGGGAAATGCCGGCGATCATAGCCAGTACGTTATTGAAAATGTCCTGTGTTTTTTGTTGCTGCTGCAGGAGCAATTCCGGAACTGATAATTCGTAATCCAGCAATCCGTGATGCCTTCGTTTCAATATTTTACCAATCACATCGGCCGAGGCCTGGAGATATTTGGAATCATCTACCCGGATGACCAAACGATCCAGTTGATGATAATTATTTGTCTTGTCAATTTCATCATCCCACTCTCCCTGCTTTATATCTTCCCTGCTCACCATCGACCTGTTTTTGAACCGCAAAAGGGCGGTTGAAACCGGGACATAAACATCGGAATTGTAATCGCGGATGCCCAGATTTTCGAGACTTTCCTTGCTTGCCAATCGTTTTTCCAACACGCCGATTATGGTCAGCCAGGTGTTGCCGCATTTTATTTTCTGACCCAAAACTTTTCCCTGGCTGAAAAACTTGGTGGCAATATTTTTCCCGATTATACAAACGGGTTTACCACCTGTTAAATGGTTGTCATGGAAAAACATCCCTGAATGCAATTCCAGGTTGTTCAACTCAAAAAAAGCATTGGTCACCCCGACGCATTTTGATTTTTCCATCTTGGCTGCCTGAATGACATTGGTGGAGATCACGATCTCCGGACTGATCTGATTCACCGTTGGCAAAACGCCGGCGATGGCTTCTGCATCATCAAGCGTAAGACCCGGCGACCAGGGCATCATTTCATTTTCAGTACCATTATTGTTATTTCCGGCGGTGGCTGCCTGTTCTTCCGTAAGGATGACCGATTCGACAACAATATTATTGGTGCCGATCAATTTCATCTGATCGAGAATGGATTGCTTGGCTCCCGTACCGATCGACAGCATCGCGATCACGGCTGCGACGCCAAAAATAATCCCCAGCGCTGTTAAAAAAGTCCTGAGTTTATTAGCCAATACGCCCTCGATGGCGAGAATAAAATTAAACAGGATGCGATCCATTTCTGTGGGTTTTGTCTTCTGGTTTGGTTTTTAATTTATAATGATGATGCCTCCGCCTGCACTAGGCCCTCTGCTGATGTCTTCGTCTTTGACATTTTTCTTTTTCTCTTCCATCAATGCCCGCCGTGCTTTGCGTTCTGCTTCCTGTTTGGCAAGAATGTCAGCTTTGATCTGCGGATCGATCGCTATAAATGAAAGTTTTTCTTCATTTTCCGGTTCGGAAAACAGGATTTCATCACCTTCGCCGAGGCCATGTTCAACGATGATTTCCGCATCGTTGGAAACTCCGGTGATCACTTCCTGTTTGACAATATTTCCTTTTTCATTTTTATAAACAAAAGAAAGACTGTCTTTGAAAAGGCCTTCGAGCGGGATGAAATGCACATCGTTGTAAATCGCAGTAATGATCTCGTTGCCGGTAGTCATGGCAGGCCGGATGATAGAATCCACTTCATTGACCTGAACGATGACTTCGAATACTTTAGAATCGTAATTGCGAAGTTGTTCGCCGATATTCGCCACACTAATGACCTGCCCGGTGTACTCATTGTCTGGAAATGCATCGACCGTGATCTTTACATCCTGACCTTTTTGAACTTTGCTGATATCCACTTCGTTCACAAAAGTCTTTGACACCATATCGGACAAGTCGGGCAATTCGGCCACTACAGGATCCCATGCTCTGACCTGCGAGCCAGGCCCAACCTTTCCTTCCCACGAACGCGCGTAGATGAGCATTCCTTCCTTTGGCGCTTTTACGATAAACCCGTCCGCAAGAGTTGTCAAAGTTTGCAGTTTCAACTGTTGTTGGCGGAGCGAGGCGTTGATCTCGGAGATTTTGGCTTCTGCTTTGGTTTGCGACAATTTGAGCTTGGTGAGCAACTGGTTGTAATCCCTTTCGGTTCGCTGGAGGTCGATCTCCGCCTGCTGGATGACGGATTGCGCTTCAAACTTGCTTTGCTCGACATAGAGGAGTTTTTCCTGTTTGGCGAATTTCAGGTTGATCAGTTCGTCGCGGATACTCCGCAATTCGATGGTGGTATCGATCTTGGCCTGCTCCAGTTGGGTTTCGATCTTCTCGATTTCAGTCATGGCCTCCTTCATTTTGGTATCCAGTTCCGTTTTGTCCAGGGTAGCCACATAATCGCCGGGTTTGACCAGCGTGCCTTCGGGGATCATGTCGGTGATATTTGTTTGCCAGATCTGTGCAGAACGCATGCCCTGCGGGCCGCTGATTTTTTCAGAACGCTTTGCCTGAAGCTCTCCGGTTGCAGTCACTTTGACTTTGAATTCGCCTTTTTTTACTTTGGCTTTGAGGTTCTCTACCTGTGGGGATTCTTTTTTTTGTTGAAAATAATAATAGCCGACGCCAACCATGGCCAGAAACAATACAGGGAGTAAAATTTTTAATTGGGGCATAATGTTAAATTGGGTTTATTGAGTTCGTTCAGGTTTTCAAATATTTTCGGCGCTAAAGTTAGCAAAATGAAAAGTGATAAACATTATTTTGACAACTCTTTCACAATAAACGAAAGTTTTCGTAGAAGTTACACAAAAGATGAAATTCTTAACAGCGTTTGTCGGAAAACTTTCATATTCCATTGGCCGTTGCATTACGGGTTGGTTCCTCCGGATGAATTGAATCCAAAGGTAAAGCATGGAAAATTGGTTGGATTTTGCGCTTAAACATTGTGGCAGTGTGCTACAATGTTTAAGCCTGAGCCGTAGGCGTATTGAAGTTCATTGGTGGAAAAGGAGGCATTTCCGGCTCTGTGATCATACCGAACTGCGCCTCGAATTTATTGACATTGTCAGTCAACGCACGCATCAGCCGCTTGGCATGCGACGGGGTAAGCACCACTCTTGCTTTGACTTTTGCTTTGGGCACATTGGGCACAATACGAATAAAATCGAGTACAAACTCCGTCGGCGAATGAGAAATAATTGCAAGGTTAGAATAAACGCCTTCGGCTACATCTTCGGGCAATTCAATATTGAGCTGGTTTTGATTTTTTTTAGGATCGGCCATATTATGAAAATTTAATTTTAACAATATTTGAAAAATTGTTGGATTTTTATCATTCAAAAAAATAAACTGCAAGTTAACCATAATATTATGAAAGAGTACTTTGAAACCAACCGCGATGCCTGGGATATTCGCACCGAAGTGCATAAATCCTCTGAAATGTACGACATTGAAAGTTTTAAAAAAGGGCGAAATTCTCTGACAGAAATTGAAATGAGGGGCATTGGCCATGAAGTCAAAGGTAAAACTTTGCTTCATCTGCAATGTCATTTTGGGCAAGACAGTCTTTCGCTGGCTAGACTGGGTGCAAAAGTCACGGGTGTAGATATGTCGCCTAAAAGTATAGCTCTGGCTCGTCAATTGAACGCCGAACTTGGCCTTGATGCAACATTCGTCGAATCCAACGTACTCGATCTGCGCGATAATCTGGATGGAAAATTTGACTTGGTTTTCACCTCATTCGGTGTGCTTTCCTGGCTTCCCGACCTCGATGCCTGGGCGGCGGTGATCGATCATTTTTTAAAACCCGGCGGCACATTTTTTATCGCGGAATTTCATCCTGCGCTGTATATGTTCGATTTTCCAACCCAAAAAATTGAGTTCAATTATTTTAATGGCGGGCATGCCATCATGGAAGAAAACACAGGTACTTACACGGACAGAAATGCCAATATCAGCTACAAGGAATATTTCTGGACGCACTCCCTCCACGAAATGATAAACCCGCTCGTCCAAAGAGGATTGATTGTCAAAGAATTCATCGAATACCCATACTCGCCTTTCGATTGTTTTGAAAATATGGTGGAAACTGAAAACGGGCATTTCAAATTCGGAAACCTGAAAACCAGCATCCCGCATGTTTTTAGTTTGAAAATGCAAAAGCCGCTTTAGCTTTTAAGCATAAGTTTAAACTTCCATAGATCGGCGGGAAGCCTTAATTTCAGGCGAAAAAATGCGGAACTATTAAAACATAAAGCATTCTTCCGTGTTTTACCTTTGAATTTCAGAAAATATAGTTTACTTTTGCGGTCAATTTTACACATACGTATTTTTTTAAAGTATTTATGCCGTAAAATTGGAAGTTTTAATCCCAAGATTGTTTAATTAATTTTTGAACTCCCCATGAACAAAACAAAAAGATCGCTGCTTTTAGCAGTGATTTCAGCGGCATTTATGCAATGCCAAAATCCCAACATTACCGACCTTACCGACACTTCGCAACCCACTGAAACCAACCTGATCGCATCTGTCAATCCTAATGCTTTTCACGGGAAAAGCAAAAAAACCAGCCTTGATTCACATTCCGGAGCTTCTGTTTCCATACTCGAAACCGCTGAGCTTCCACGTTTTTCAAAGGAACTGGTCAAAGGATTGAACAACCAACTCAAAGTGTTGCGATACCAGAAAAAAGAGCAACTCCGCAATTCCGGCATAGTCGATCCTATGCTCAGAAAGCTTGAAATGACTGTCCATCTTTTGCTTACTCAGCGAAATGACTATAATCCTGACCTGTCTTCAATATTGGAAGCCACTCCCATTAAAAGCGATGAAGGGAGCGGCAGTACCTATTTTACAGGATATTTCACGCCGGTTATGGAGGTAAGCAAAGTACCAACTGCGGAATACAAATACCCGATCTACGCGCGCCCTGAAAACTGGCCTGGTAAATTGCCGACGCGCCGTCAGATCGACGGAGAAAAAATCCTTAAAGGAAGAGGGCTGGAGATTGCTTATGCAAAAAATTTACTCGACATTTATTTCATGCAAATCCAGGGCAGCGGGATTGTGCATTATCCCGACGGCACCAACCAGATACTTGCTTTTGCAGGTACTAATGGCCACAAATACCGAAGCGTAGGCAACTACATGATCGAAAAAGGATATGCCACGGATCAGAATGTTTCGCTGACCCGGATCAAAAAGTTTTTCAAAGAAAACCCGGATATGATCGATCCCTTGCTGTTTGAAAACGAATCCTATGTGTTTTTCAGCCCGGTGAAATATCAGGAAACACCAAAGGGCGCCGGCCATGTCCCTTTGACTACGGAATATTCCATCGCTGTGGATCCGGCTTATATTCCACTGGGAAGTTGCTTGCTGGCGAAAGTGCCGATCATCGGCAAAAACAATGAGATCAAGCATTATGACTATCGTATCCTGATTGCACAGGATGTCGGTGGAGCGATCAAAGGGCCGGATCGCGCTGACCTCTACACCGGGGTTGGTGAAGAAGGCCGCCGCAAAGCAAGCGCGTTGCATCATTATGGAAATATGTGGCTACTGACGCCAAAACAAAAAGAAACAGATCAACGACAAAAAGTTACAGCTAGTTTGTAAAAAAAATAATGCTTTTCTGAAGGTCAATAAAAATCGCACCTGGCATAAAATATCCGGGTGCGATTTTTTGTTTTATGAACACATTGACAATATTTAACTATAAATTTTTTTGATAATAAAATAAATTTAATCTATATTTGTAGGTGTTCTTAAAAATAACTACAGACTAAAAGACATCCGTCTTTCCACACTGCGAGAAAACAAAAACTTACCTGGAGAACAAACTCAAACTACATAACTGAAATATTTAACTTATACTTGAACTTGAACAAAAGGAGGCCTTGTATTACTGTTAAATTTATATGGAAGTTACTCCTCCTAATTATGACCTGAATAAAAATTTCAGGGGAATTTCAGGAAGGTGTGATTTTTTTTTCTTAACTCATTCAAAAACTATATTAAAAAACACAAAGCATCCATTAGCAAAACAAACGCTTTATAGTCAGGCACTATTAAAAACCGATTTCTTCAATTTTCAAATTTGTAATCCACATGAAGCAATTTAACAATTCGTATAACGGAAATGTGAATGCAGGCAACATACATGAATTTCAACCGGATTACTCCCCTAAATCTTTACAAACCGAACGGATTATCGTGGTTTTTCTCATCCTGGTAGGCATTGCTGGTACTGCGTATTTTCTTGCAAACTTTGGTTTCAGCAATAAAAACCTCCCGATCGTTTCGAGCCAGATCACCAAAAATGTGATTCCACCGGACATGGACAATAATGCCCAGGCAATTCCTTTGCAAGGGAATATCTCCGGCGGATCGGCTGATAAAACCCAACTGCGGATAGAAGGCGACCACGAAGCCAGTCAAAAGATGAAATTTACGATTGAAAGTTTTGATCAAAAAGCCAGTTACGATCTGATCATGGGCGATGGAACGGTTTTGAATCCACGAAATAAAACCATCGAATACGCCTACAAAAAAGCCGGAATTTATCGCATCCAGCTTAAGGTCAACTATAATGGCAAATCCGAAAAATTATTTTCCGAAAAAATCCAAATCCTGGAACCGATCGCAGTGGCGCCCGGCGCTTACCAGGAGTATTAAAATAATCTTTTCTTGATGCAAAATAGTGAAGGCCGTTTCCAACAGGAAATGGCCTTTGTTTTTTTACCGTTTTGAAAAAAAAGGCTTTATTTTTACGAAACCTGAAGAAATACCAAACTCTGAGTTGAACGTTTATCATTTTATCAGAGCAAAAATAAATCGCAAATTCGCTATTTGAAACGATAAGCAACGTATTACAGATAGCCCTGAGCAAAAGCTTTATCGAAATGAAAATTATTTTTGACGACCTGAAAAATATTTTGGAAAAAACTGCTTTCGGCGTGTGCAGCTATTTGGGAGAGAAACTCGGGATTGCAACTACCCGTGTTCGCCTGTATTTTATTTACCTGTCTTTTGCAGCGCTGGGTTCACCGGTTATTTTTTACCTTTTTGTGGCTTTCTGGCTGAACATCAAGGCCTACATCAAACAAAAGCGAAACGCCATCTGGGAATAAAAAATCCGATCATTGCTCAAAAGCAAACTTCACGATGTTGGCGCCCATTTTCAGGGCTTGCAGGCGTACTTCTTCCGGGTCTTTGTGTACTTCCTGATCTTCCCATCCATCACCTAAATCGCATTCATAAGTATAAAAAACCACCAACCGGCCTTCCCACAGAATCCCGAAGCCTTGCGGAGGATTGTCGTCATGCTTGTGGATTTTCGGCAGCCCGTTTTTAAATTCAAACTTCTGGTGATAAATTTTATGCTCCCAGGGAAGCTCGATCAATTGCTGATCCGGGAAAACTTTTTTCATCGCAGCCCTTACAAACGGATCCATTCCATAATTGTCGTCGATGTGCAAAAAACCGCCGCCGATCAGATAGTTGCGAAGGTTTTCAGCTTCCGAGTCCGAAAAAACCACATTCCCGTGGCCAGTCATGTGGATGAATGGGTAATTGAAAATTTCGGCGCTTCCCACTTCGACGGTAGCGTAATCCCGGTCGATATTGGTTCCCAATTCGACATTACAAAAATCCGCCAGGTTGGGCAATGAGGTTGGATTCGCATACCAGTCGCCACCGCCGCTGTATTTCAGCAAAGCGATCTTTAAAGTAGGAGGCGCTACTTGAAACGGAGCGAAAGATGAAAGGGAAAAAATGATAAGCGAAGAAAAAATTATTTTCCAGTAATTCATAATTTGTTTTTTAAAGGATGATTATCGGTTTCACTTTTATTGTATAACGGCGATCATCCCAATTTGGATGTTTAAAAATTATACTCCCTCCACCTCAATGTTAGCATTGATCTTCAGAAGTGCATCGACAAAACCTTTTTTATCAATTGGAAAAACATTCAGCCGTCGGCTTTTTTTATAAAACAATGTGATCTGGTAGCTGGTAAGTTTTCCTTTCAGAAAAGACCTTTTCCCGCTTTTGACCTTTTTAATTTCTTTGATGTCAATCTTTTGAGTGAAAGGTCCCTGTTTGATTTTTAACATCTGGTTTTCAATCGTGTAGCTCGATGCCAGCCACATCCACACCACCAAAGCAGCGAGCGCCAAAGTCAAACCCAAAACCGGAATTGAAAATCCATAACCATTGACATACCTCAACACGTTCAGGATGATGATAACGCCGATCAATCCCGTCATCGAAACCAGGTCTTTTTTGTGTTCAAAGGTTTGTATTTTCATCGCATTCAACTCATTGAAAGATGGGCATTATTTGCTACAAAGACACCAAGGCTCAAAGATGGTTAAAAAAAGTTCATAATTCATATTGCGATATACTCTAAAACCGAGATGAAACTTGTGTCTTTACCGCCTTGCGGTACAGGCAGTGTCTAATGCTTGCAGCCTGCCTGTGTGCCTCGGCAGACAGGCTTTACACAGTTTGTAGCCTAAAACAGTATTTTAGAATCCCAAAAAACAATAATGTCCACACCTCATTCAACTCATTACAAGTTATTCAAAAGGTTCAAGGTATGGCAGGCTACGATCCCGGCTGTCTCGGTACGCAGCCGGTTTTGCCCCAGCTTTACCGCAACAAAATTATTTTGCAAAGCCCGTTCGGTTTCCTCCGGCGAAAATCCTCCTTCCGGGCCGATCAGGATCGTCGTTTTTATCAAGGGTTTGGCAATGTCTTTCAGGTGTTTCGTATCCGGGTTTTCAAGCGTAGCAATAAAACATTGTTCCCCAGCGGCGTAATTGTTTTTATCGATCACTTTATCAAAACCGATGGGTTCATTCAATTTTGGGATATAAGCCCTGACCGATTGTTTTACGGCAGAAAGCAAGATCTTGTGCGATCTATCCAGCCTGAGTTTTCGCCTCTCGGAATGAGCGCAGATCATGGGCGTGACCTCATCGATGCCGATCTCAGTGGTCTTTTCCAGAAACCACTCAAAGCGTTCCATGTTTTTGGTAGGAGCGATCGCCAGATGTAAATGAAATGGCCGACGCCCGAAACCAGTTTCCTTTTGAATGATCCGGAGCAGGCATTGTTTTTTATCTGCTTCGATTATTTCTGCAAAATAAAAGCCCCCGACCCCGTCGATGAAGTGGATTTGGTCGCCGCGTTTTTTTCGCAACACCACCGCGCAATGCCGTGATTCTTCCTCCGACAGCCTTGCGTGTCCGTTTTCAATATCTGTGGTATAAAATAATTGCATGACCGGCAAAAATATAAAGGTATTCGGCTTATTACAAACTTATCTCACAAGGTATTTCACCATCAGGAATAATAGTGAAGCAATGAAATTGAAATATCCGTTTGTAAGTGGTACTTTTGCCCACAATTTTGAAACATCGGTAACTTTTAATCTGTTATTGAGGCATTGAAACAATAATGTTTACATCCGCATAAACGCAATGCTGTGTTTGTAAATACATCCGCAAAATATATTTTATGGATTACGTAGTCATGATTGGGCAGCTCATTTTGAGCTTATCTATTCTTATTGTCTTGCACGAAATGGGACATTTTTTTCCCGCCAGGCTTTTCGATACGCGAGTAGAAAAATTTTACCTGTTTTTTGATCCCTGGTTTTCCCTTTTCAAGTTTAAAAAAGGAGAAACGGAATATGGCATCGGCTGGCTGCCCCTCGGCGGTTATGTCAAAATATCCGGCATGATCGACGAAAGCATGGATAAAGAACAAATGAAACAACCGCCACAGCCCTGGGAGTTTCGCTCAAAACCCGCCTGGCAACGCCTCATCATTATGCTCGGTGGCGTAACGGTCAATTTTATACTGGGTTTTCTCATCCTCGGTCTGGTGTTTTACACCTGGGGTGAAGAATATTTACCAAACAAAAACGTAGAACACGGTATTTTCGTCGATTCATTAGGAATGGAATTAGGACTACAAGATGGCGACAAGATCATCAGCATTGGCGGTGTTCCGTTTGATAAATTCAGCGACCGCTATGTGTTCCGCGAGGTCATCATCAACGAAGCCAAAGAGATCAAATTAAACCGCGACGGTAACGAAATCAAACTTCCGATTTCAAAAGAGAATATGGCCGAACTCACCAAGCGCGAAAACAAAGGCAAAGGTTTGTTTGGTCCACGGCAGTTTTTTATTGTAGAGGAAGTTGTGGATGACAAAAAGTCTCCGGCCAAAGATGCCGGAATTCAAAAGAATGACCAGATCATTGCCTTCAATGGAGAACCAACGGTTTATTTTCACCAATTTCTCCAAAAAGCACAGCATCACAAAGGAAAAGAAATTCAACTCGGTCTGTTGCGAAATCAAAGGGACACCATTTCGGTCAAACTGACGCTTACCGAAAACGGTCAAATCGGAGTATATCCCAAATCCTTTGAAACCGAGCGGCAGGAATACACCTTGCTACAAGCCTTACCGCTTGGTTTTACCAAAGGAATGTCTTTCCTGACCGACCAACTCAAGGCCTTCGGCCACATGTTCAGCGGCAAGCTCAAAGCTTCCGATAGCCTCGGCGGTTTTGGTTCCATCGCCAAACTTTACGGCACCACCTGGGTTTGGGAAAACTTCTGGAGAATGACCGCCATCATTTCGCTGATCCTCGCTTTTATGAATCTGTTGCCCATACCAGCGCTGGACGGCGGGCATGTGATGTTCCTGATCTACGAAGTGGTCAGTGGACGCAAACCAAGCGATAAGTTTATGGAATACTCTACCATCGCCGGTTTTTTGCTGATCTTATCCCTGCTTATTTTTGCCAACGGCCTGGACATCCTCGACTGGTTCAGAGGATCGTAAAATCCGGCTACACGTTTTTATGAATTATTTTGAGTTTTATAAAATTCCCGTTTCTTTCAAGGTCGATCATGCCGCCTTGAAGGTGATTTTTTATGCAAATAGCAAAAAGTACCACCCTGATTTTTACACATTGGAAAGTGATGAAAAGCAGGCTGAAATCCTCGAATATTCCACCCTCAACAACGAAGCTTACCAAACGCTCAGCGATTTTGACAAACGCATGAAATACATCCTGGAGATGAAAGGGATTCTTCGCGAAGAAGGGCAAAACAAACTTCCTCAAAGTTTCCTCGCCGAGATGATGGACATCAACGAAGCTCTGATGGAGTTGGAATTCGATTTTGATGAAAATAAAAAAAATGACATCCTCAAACAATTGCAAAATCAGGAGGATTCTGCCTATTCGGAAGTGGAGCCAATCATCAAAAATTACAGCGATGACAAAGCCTCAGAAGCCGCGCTTTTAGCCATAAAAGATTATTATTTAAAAAAGCGCTATCTTTTGCGAATTCGTGAAAATTTGGATAAATTTGCCTCGCTCTGAAAATAGTTTATGGTTTTAAGTTTGTAGTTTCCCCGACCTGTCGGGGCTGGTCGGGGCAGGCTAGTTTTGGATTTTCATGGGTCAAGCTTAAAACCACAAACCAAGAACCCCGATCCCGCTTCATTAGCGGGAGGGCAGGCTACAAACTACCAAACTAATAATTTGCCTCGGTGGCGGAATTGGTAGACCCCGACTAACAAAAACTACGGCGCGTAACCTTGCCTTGTTTTTCTAAATCGGGGCAGGCGCGATAAGGAATTGAAACGGCAAATGATTTTTTTTTTGAAATATTTTTCTACCTGATATTTACACCTTGCCTCGGTGGCGGAATTGGTAGACGCGCTGGATTCAAAATCCAGTTCTGGCAACAGAGTGGGGGTTCGATTCCCCCCCGAGGTACAAATTCAGTTTGGAGCAGGAGTCTTGAGCAAGAGTCTCGCTCCGAACTGAATTTCCTGCATCCCTATTGCCCACACGTACACGCATCGCATGACGATTGAGGACATTCTCAACGACTTTCCTTCTCTCCAAAAGGAAGATATCTTAGCCGCTTTGGCTTATGCCGCAGATGCTCAAAACCGCACCATTACTATCCCTCCAGCTGCTTGAGTTTTCCTTTCTCAAATAATAAAAAAAAATACCAGGCCATTTGTAAAATTTTTTGAGTTGTTGGCAACCAACCATCCCGTTTTATTCCCCGAAAATGAAACACTATTGTTGCTTTTCCAATTCTTTTGTTTATTTTAGCCGAACTTAAAATAACAATGAAATGGTGAAGGGTTGAAAAAAGTACAAACCTGTTGCTCGAAATATTGCCTTCAGCATGAAACAAGAACACGAATACCGGATAAAAACCCGCCTCCTGCGTGTGATGCGGGCCTTGATTGATAGCCCCTCGTTTTATACCGTTGAGAAGTTGTCGAATATCTACGGCGTGGATAAAAGCACAATACGCAATGACCTCAACGCTTTCAAAGAAGCCGGATTTGTGTGTGAATACGACGAAAAATACCGCTACCGATTTGTCAATGAGAAACCTTTTAAAAAACTGGAAGACCTGCTCCATTTCTCGGAAGAAGACCAGGCGCTATTGACACAAGCCATCGACCAGATCGAGAATTACCGCGAACGCGGCAAGCGACTGAAAAAAAAGCTCGCTGCACTATACGACTACCGGAGGCTCGGCCACGCTTATCTCCGTAAACCTTACCTGTCTAAAGTCGATCTGCTCACGCAAGCCAAAGACGAAGAGCGGCAAATCATACTGAAGCAATATCGATCCGCCAACCGCATCGCCGACCGACTCGTGGAACCCTTCCACATCAGCCCGCCCGATGACACTGTCCAGGCCTACGATGTAACCGACAAGGCATTGAAGCATTTCAGGATATCGAGAATACAACGCGTGGAACTGACCGACGAACCCTGGCAATTCAAAGGCCATCACAATATCCTGCTGACCGACCCGTTTCGCATCGTTGACAACCGGCAGGTGCTCGTACACCTCAGGATCGGCGTGGGCGCTTACAACGAACTGACCGAACGATTCCCGCTTACCAAAGCTCGGATCGAAGAAACAGGCGATCCCGAAATTTTTGATTTCCAGTGCATGGTCAACCATAAATTTATCGGCCTGACTAATTTTATACTGGGGTTCCACCACCAGTTCATTGAAGTGCTGGAGCCGGAATCGCTGATCGTTCACCTAAGAAACCAGATCAAAAAAATGAATTTTTGAAAAAAAAATCAGGGGGTTAGGCGGTAGCCGCATAAGCTCCCTTTGTAGATTTGGCCGGAAACCGGAGGCAGGGAATGATGAAGTGTGGAGAGTGAAGTGTGAAGTGTGGAAGGAAACCAGAAACCCCGACCAGCCCCGACAGGTCGGGGCCAGTCGGGGCAGGCCAGAAACCAGAAACTATAAACTTTAAACCAAATGCGTTTACGACTTACTTTTTTGAACCCCTTCTAATTCCCCTTGATAAGGGGAAGGTTGGAAACGAACCTTTTTACGAAACCAATTAAATCAATGAACTAAATGCGTTTACGACTTACACTCGATCACCAGCCCAGGCAAATCCTGCCGGTAAATTATCATTACCTGGTCAGCTCGTGGATATACCGAACCTTAGGCAACGCCGACCATGAGTATGCCACTCAGCTACACCACCAGGGCTATGACTTCGGCGGCAAAAAATACAAGCTGTTTACCTTCAGCGCCCTGCAACCGCGATGGTTCGATCTCAACAAAAAAGAACGGAGCTTCATACTTACCCAAGCTCCTACTATTTTGGAACTGTCATTTTACATGGATGAAGCCTTGCAACACTTTGTGATCGGCCTGTTCAAAGACCAGCGCTTCCGCCTGGCGAGCAGCAATTTCAAGGCTGACTTCGAAGTGCGCTCGATAGAAGTATTGCCGAAACCCGTTTTCCAGGATACTATGCGCTTTCACCTGCAAACGCCGCTGTGCATCAGCCACGACGTGGAAGGCGAAAAATACGCCCAATACCTGCACCCCGAAGACAATGCCTTCGGCATGCTGCTGCTCCAAAACCTGGTGCGAAAACAACTGGCCACAACCGCCATACCGCAACCGGCGCATAGCCTGGATGCCGATCCTTTGTTCGATCTGTCCTACAATTTTAAAATATTATCCACACCACGCTCCAAGCTCCTGTCCATCAAGGACACAAAGGTGCGCGGCTATCTCTTTGACTTCGAGTTGTCCGCCCCCGCCGATCTGCTGGAACTCGGCTTCTTCGCAGGGTTCGGGGAGAAGAATTCTAGCTTGGGGATGGGGATGGTATCAATAGTAAAATAGAAGAATATGATACAAGAAATAATCAACTTCGTAGATACACTTCCTACTGAGGTATTTACAAATAACCTCCAACCCAAAGAAGGTCTTTATATCCTTTTGGATATTGATGAGTATGGAAATTTGGTGAATGTGGATGAAGATGGGAAAATCAATGAGGAGGATGTTGGATTTTATTCAAAAAAAGAAGAAGAATTATCGCCTTTAATTGAAAGGTGTCTGCCGCTGTGGATGAATACTGTACCTGTTTCAAATGCTAAAATTTTCAATCCTATCAAAAAAGTGTTTGGAAATACTTGTTCACCATTTGCTTTTTCATTTAATAAGAAAAATTGGGAAAAGTATGAAGAGTTGAAACTTTTACAGGAGCAATTCAAAGATGAAACACTTCATAAAGAGCAAGTTAAGGATAAGTTTAAAGAGTTTATGCGTGGAGAACTAACCAATTATTTTGACATAGCAACACAGTTTGTCGATAAAGAAATCCATCATAAATGGATGAAGCTCTTCAGTAATTATCTTTATAATCATCTCTTCGATTTGATAGATAGCCTTGAAGAATTCAAAATATTAAAACCGGCACAAGGAATCTATCTTTTTTATAAAACGCCAACAATAGCTGATTATAAAGAACCATATCAAAATTATTTAGCTGCAAAGGTTTTTAATAAAGATGATTATAATAAAGCGAAGCCTTCAACGAAAGAAATCTATGGGATTAGCGATAGTGTAAGTTATTTCAATGATAAAAAACCTTTTTTAAAGCATCCTTCCGCGCCTCTTTTATATAATTATAGAATACCTGGTAAAGATGCAATGAAGGTTTGGCAATTCTTTAGTTTGCTGCAAAACAAACAGTTGCCAAATCCAATGCCCGTATTTATTGATAAAAAAGAGCTTACAGAAAAAGTCGTAAAAATATTTAATGATGAAAAAGGAAAATTAGGTTATGTGGAATTGATAAAACGATTACTTGAGAAAGGTGAGGATTTAAGTAACTATTATCTAATCTTTTTTGATGTCCGAGCAAAGAAAAGCAAAGTTATTGATTTAGACTTTGTTCCAAGTTTTCGGTATGAGATGAATGATGTGAATGTCGTCGAGATATTCTCACTAAGAGGCGATTTAGTTGCAAAGACAAAAGTTAAAAATGTTTTTGATTTTGAATATAAAATAGTCAATCGCATCTTTTTTAATCATCAATTGATGCCGAAAGAAAATTGGAGAAGGTATTTTGATGAAATAGAAGCACACCGGATGTCTGCAAATACTTACAATCAATTAATGAAATATCGAAAAGCTTGTTATGATTTTGTTTTC
>CAZKDA010000071.1:0-20753 GCA_964551455.1 uncultured Saprospiraceae bacterium | reverse complement strand
GATGCTAACAATCAAAAAATAAACAGCCTGGATCTGAAAACCAACGAATACGGCTCGGTGTCCGGAACATTCATCGCCCCTGATAACGGCTTGCTCGGACGAATGCGGCTGCAATCCGATATTGGCTCCAGGTCATCTGTTTTTCTTCGCGTGGAGGAATACAAAAGACCCAAGTTTGAAGTAGTATTCCAACCGGTTACGGGCAGCTTCAAGCTCAACGAGAAAGTAACCGTAAAAGGCAATGCGAAAGCCTATGCAGGGAGCAATATCGACGATGCGGTTGTCACTTACAGAGTGGTGCGGGAGGCGCGGTTTCCATATTTGCCCTGGTATTACCGGCGTGGGATATATCCTTCTTCTCCTGCTATGGAAATCGCTTTTGGTCAAACCAAAACTAACGAAACCGGCGAGTTTACCCTTGAGTTTGAAGCGATCCCTGATCTGTCTATCGCCCCATCTACGAAACCTGAGTTCAACTACACAATTTACGCGGATGTCACGGACATCACCGGAGAAACGCAAAGCGCACAGCAGTACGTCCGGGTTGGTTACATCGCATTGCATGCAAATATTGATCTGCCCGACCAGGTGAATTCGGACAGTTTGAAAAACCTGAAAATTGTTACCCAAAACCTCAACGGGCAGCCGGAGCCGGCAGAAGGTTCGATAGTGATAAATTCATTAAAAACACCGAATCAGACTTTTATAAAAAGGTATTGGAACAAGCCGGATTATTTTGTGTTGAGCCGCGAGGAATTCAAGCAAAGTTTCCCGCATCTTGCTTACCAGGATGAAGATATGGTTGAAAAATGGGAAACTGACAAAACTGTTTTTTCATCAGAATTTGACACCGGCGAATCCACTCAGATCAATTTAAAAGACCTGAAACTCAAACCTGGAAAATATGCCTTTACCTTAAAAACAAAAGACAAATTCGGGCAGGAAGTGGAGGTCAAAAGGTACATTACCATTTATGACCTGGATAACGCTGAAGTCCCTTCCAACGAAATAGAATTTTACGTTCAGGAGCGCAACAGCTTTGAACCAGGAAGCACTGCCGAATTTTTTATCGGAACCGCTGAAAAAGAACTGAAAGCGCTGTATGAGATCGAACAGGAAAACAAGATCATCGAAAGGAAGTGGATAACTGTGAACGGAATGGAAAAGTTGTCTATCCCGATTTTGGAAAAGCATCGCGGCAACATTGCTTATCATTTCACTTTTGTAAAAAACAACAGAGCCTATCATCTCAGCAAAACCGTGATAGTGCCCTGGAGCAATAAAGACCTCAAAATCGAGTTTGCAACTTTCCGCGATAAACTCCTTCCCGGACAGGAAGAAGAATGGCGCATCAAGATCAGCGGCCCGAAAAAAGAGCGCGTTGCTGCCGAGATGGTAGCCGGCATGTACGATGCCTCGCTGGATCAATTTGCTCCGCATAATTGGTCGTTGAACCCATACCCGGTCAATCATGCCAGAGCCTCATGGCGAAGCAGCGGCTTCGATTCCAGGACAGCGGTTTTTGTGGATTATTACGGTTATCAACATGGCATTAGCATTCCTCAAAGGCAATACCAGTACCTCAACTGGTTTGGTTTCAGATTTTACGAAAGCCGCTACTATATGTTAAGAGGGGCGCGGGATGAAGTAAAGATGGAAGCAGAGGTAACCGCAGCTCCTGTAGCTCCGAATGAAACACATATAATAGAAAAGGACAATCCTTCGCAGGGGGCTACTCTAAACGGAGATATGGACCTTGACGGAATAGCAGATATCAAAGATGAGGAAATAATTGCGGAAAAACCCGAAGCCGCTCCCCATGTCCGCACAAACCTGAATGAAACGGTTTTCTTTTTCCCGGACCTGATGACGGATTACGATGGCAACGTGATCATCAAATTCACCATGAACGAAGCGTTGACGAGGTGGAATTTGTTTGGCCTGGCACATACCAAAGACCTGAAATTCGCTTTGACACAAAAAGAGATCGTCACACAGAAAGACCTGATGGTATTCCCGAATCCGCCACGGTTTTTCCGCGAAAGCGACGAGATCGAGTTTACCGCAAAGGTCTCCAACCTCACCGAAAAGGATTTACAAGGCACTGCGGAATTGCAACTTTTCGATGCGCTGAGTATGCAACCGGTAGATCAGCTTTTTGGAAACGTAAAAAAGACGATTTCTTTCAAAACCAAAGGCGGCCAATCCGACCGGCTCGCCTGGAAACTCAAAATTCCTGCGGGACAGGTTGCTGTGCTGACCCATCGCGTAATCGCGAAAACCGGCGAATTTTCAGATGGCGAAGAAAGCAGCGCTCCGGTTTTGAGCAATAAAATGCTGGTCACGGAAACCAAACCATTGCCGGTCAGAGGCAACCAAACAAAGGAATTTACTTTTGAAGCCATGCAAAAAGCAGCGAAGTCGAATACGCTCCGGCACCATAAATACACCCTGGAATTCACTTCCAATCCCGCCTGGTATGCCGTTCAGGCGCTGCCATATATCATGGAATATCCTTACGAATGCACCGAGCAGATTTTCAATCGCTATTATGCAAACAGCCTCGCCACATCCGTAGCCAATTCGCATCCAAAGATCAAAGCGGTCTTTGACAGATGGCGTGGAACTCCAGCCATGCAGAGCAACCTCAGCAAAAATCAGGAGCTGAAAACTGCGTTGCTGGAAGAAACCCCCTGGGTATTGCAGGCGCAAAGCGAGGAAGAACAAAAGCGGAACATCGGGCTATTGTTCGATCTCAATAAAATGAGCAACGAACAGCAAAAAGCCATCAATACCATCGCCGACCGGCAGCTTTCCAACGGCGGTTTTGCATGGTTTACAGGCGGTAGGGACAACTGGTACATCACGCAATACATCGTCGAAGGAATGGGGCATCTTGACAAACTCGGTGTGAAAAGCATACGGGATGACAAAAAAGTCAGCAATGTGGTGGCCAATGCCGTGCGGTATATCGACGACCGGATTTTGGAACATTACAACGAACTCGTAACCCGCATCAAACGCGATAATGGCGATTTGCAAAAGGATCACCTCGACTGGATCGCCATCCATTATTTGTATGCGCGTTCGTTTTTCCCGGAGATCGAAATTCAGGCAAATACAAAAACGGCTGTTGATTATTACAAAGGTCAGGCTGAAAAATACTGGCTCAACAAAGGCATGTATGCCGAAGGAATGATCGCATTGGCATTGCAACGCAGCGGCAATTCCGAAATCCCCGCAAGGATCGTGAAATCTCTTGAAGAGCGGGCTTTGAACCATGAAGAACTTGGTATGTACTGGAAATACAACACCGGTTATTTCTGGTACCAGTTGCCCATCGAGACCCATGCCCTGATGATCGAGATGTTCGACGAAGTAGCCAATAACCAGACTGCTGTCGAAGAATTGAAAGTATGGTTATTGAAAAACAAACAGACAACGCACTGGAAAACCACCAAAGCAACCTCTGCCGCAGTTTATGCGCTTTTGAGAAGCGGAGAAAACTGGTTGCTCGAAGACCGCCCTGTAAAAATTACTTTGGGTGGAAAAATGATTGATCAGTCGCAAATGCAAACCGAAGCCGGGACGGGTTATTTCAAAACCGCCTGGGATGGCTCGCAGATTCAGGCCAACATGAGTGAGATCAAGGTAGAAAACCCCAATAAAGTGGTGGCATGGGGTGCCGCATATTGGCAATATTTTGAACAACTGGACAAGATCGATACTTTCGAAGAAACTCCGCTGACCCTGAAAAAGCAACTTTTCCTCGTGAAAAATACCGCGCAAGGGCCTGTCATGTCGCCGGTTTCCGAAAACAGCAAGTTGTCGCCCGGAGATAAATTGCAGGTGAGAATTGAGCTTCGCGTCGATCGCGACATGGAATATGTTCACATGAAAGATATGCGCGCCAGCGGTTTTGAACCCCTCAATGTGCTCAGCAGCTACAAGTGGCAGGGTGGACTTGGTTATTACGAAAGCACGCGCGATGCTTCCACGAATTTCTTTTTTGCCTATTTGCCAAAGGGAACTTACGTGTTTGAATATCCGCTGAGGGTCATTCACAATGGTGATTTCTCCAATGGTATCACGACGATCCAATGTATGTATGCCCCCGAATTTACAAGCCATTCGGAAGGAATCCGGGTAAAAGTCGGAGAGGAATAAAGACTACGGCAAGAACAATTGAAACCCGTCCGACTGCCTATAGGTGGGCTGGAATATTTTTTTGTCGTAAATTGGCTTGTTGTAGTCGAGAAAAAAAGCATTCGGACTTTGCGGCGAATACTTTTGCCCTGATTCGGCGCTTATCCCCGCATCGCTAAAATTACAGAAAATGAAAAAAAGAGATATTTTAAACGCTGCATTTAAAACTGTAAAAAACAACTTAATGAGCAATCAAAATTCTGAAAAGGACAAACATGCGGATACCATTATCCGCAACCACGTCATCTGGTCGATGGGCGCCGGGCTGATCCCCGTACTCATCGCCGACATTTTTGCGGTAAGCGCTTTGCAACTCGACATGATCCGTCAGCTTTGCAAAGCCTATGACGTTGATTTCAAAGAAACACAAGGCAAGGCCATCGTTACATCGCTGACGAGCGCTACCGTTGCCCGGATCACTGCAGGAAGCGTGATAAAACTCATCCCTGGCGTAGGTTCCGTAATCGGCGGTATGACAGTTTCCGTGTTTGCGGGCGCTTCTACCTACGCGCTTGGCGAAGTGTTCAAGCTGCATTTCAGCACAGGCGGAACCATCCTGGATTTCGATCCCGACCGGCTGAGAAAGTACTACAAGGAAAAATTTGAAAAAGGCAAAAAAGTGGTGACGCAAATGAAAGCTGAAGAAGCGCCTAAAACACCTCCGGAAAGCACGGCTCATACGGCTTCCGACAGCATTGTTGAGGATGATTCGCAGGATGTGCTGGCAAGGCTCAAAGAGTTGGGGGAGTTGAAAGCCTCCGGAGTGATCTCCGAAGAGGAGTTTGAAAAGATGAAGAAAAAACTGATCGACGATTTTTAGACATCAGACATGCTGAATCTTATTAAGTCATACTAATAAGTGGAGCCCTAAAAAGTCGTATTAACTTTTTGTGCCTCCCAGTTGAATGGGATTTCAAGTTAAAAAGCGGGATATTGACCATAAGGCTCTAAATTTCGCATGAGTAATTCGCACGTTATTCCTTTTAGGGAACTTCTAAAAATTGCCTCATCTCCCGATTTGTCGGGATTTGCAATCTCAATCTAATGGAAAAACGTTTTTAATTGCTGATAATCAATCTCTTGCGATCTTTGCGGTTAAGATTTTTGAATTTTTAGAAGTCCCCTTTAGTTCTTAGCTGATAAAGTAAATGGAACACGGATTTAGCAGATACAGCGGATTTTTGCGGATTTTCAGAAATTTTCCAACTTTGCGCCTCTGCGCCTTTGCTTGATAATCCATCATTCATAGCTATCCTATCCACAATAAAAGTTGACAAACAACTTCCCGACTTTACAAATTCGCAAATCATCACCCACAAAACCCAAAATTATCCGTACCTTTGCAGACTTTTTTGCAGGAAAAGGTTTACTAAACTTTGGACTTTGGAAGTTTGGTAAACCTGCCTGCAAGTATCATTTTTGAAAAATAAATAGTTTTAAAAAATATGTTGACAGTACACAACTTAGGTTTGCAATACGGCAAACGCATTCTATTTGATGATGTGAATTTGAAATTCACACGAGGCAATTGTTACGGAGTGATCGGAGCCAACGGCGCCGGAAAATCCACTTTCCTGAAAATGCTCTCCGGGGAGATCGATCCGGTGAGGGGACATGTTACCCTCGAACCCGGAAACCGCATGGCCGTTTTAAAACAAAATCACTTTGAATTTGAGGAGGAGCAGGTGTTGAACACCGTGATCATGGGATACAAGGATTTATATGACATCATGGTGGAAAAAAATGCGATTTACATGGATCCCGATGCTACTGAAGCCGATGGGCTTCGTGCAGCCGACCTCGAAAACAAATTCGGCGAAATGGGCGGCTGGACTGCCGATAACGATGCAGCGGAATTGTTGAGCCACATGGGTATCAAAGAAGATTTGCATTATAAATTGATGAAAGAGTTGAGCGGCTCAGAAAAGGTAAAAGTGTTGCTGGCGCAGGCATTGTTCGGCAATCCGGATATCCTATTGCTCGATGAGCCTACCAACGACCTCGATGCGGAAACCGTAACCTGGCTGGCAGATTTCCTGGCAGATTTTAAAAATACGGTGATCGTCGTTTCGCACGACAGGTATTTTATTGACATGGTTTGTACGCATGTAGTGGACATCGATTTCAACCGCATCCGCATCTTTACCGGAAACTATACTTTTTGGTATGAAACCAGCCAGTTGATGCTCCAGCAGATGGCCAACAAAAACAAAAAAACAGAGCAGAAAAGAAAGGAGATGACGGATTTTATCGCGCGCTTCAGCGCCAATGCTTCCAAATCAAAACAAGCCACCAGCCGCAAAAAGGCGCTGGAAAAGCTCAACATCGAAGACATCCAGCCATCGAGCCGCAAATATCCTTTTATTCATTTCAAGCCGGAACGCGAACCCGGCGACCAGATCCTCAAGGTCAGCAATTTGAGCAAACGAAAAGCAGATGGCGATCTGGCTTTCAGCAATATCAGCTTCACGATGAACCAGGGCGACAAAATTGCGCTGATCAGCCGGGATAGCGCAGCCCTGACTGCTTTTTACGAAGTTCTGGCAGGAGAAAACAAAGCCGATTCCGGAACGATTGAGTTCGGCCAAACCATCACGTCGGCTTATTTGCCCAACGAAAATGAAAAGTATTTTTCCAAAGAAAACGACCTCCCGCTGATCGACTGGTTGCGACAATTTTCCGAAGAAAAAGACGAGCAATTCATCCGCGGGTTTTTAGGCCGGATGTTGTTCTCCGGCGATGAGGTGCTCAAAAAATCGAGTGTGCTTTCCGGTGGCGAAAAGGTGCGTTGCATGCTGTCAAAAACGATGTTGCATCAGCCGAATTTCCTCCTGCTGGATGAACCCACCAACCACCTCGACCTCGAATCCATCACGGCGTTGAACAATGCGTTGAAAGAATTCAAGGGCAACCTGATCCTCACTTCCCATGACCATCAGTTGATGGATTCGATAGCCAACCGCGTCATTGAGATCACACCCAAAGGCATGATCGATCGCCTCATGAGTTTCGATGAATATATTCGTTCGGATAAAATGAAAAAGCTCCGCGAGGACATGTACGCGGGGCAGGCTGTTTCGTTTTCCTGATCGCGATGGGGTTCGTTGTGCGACCACGATGTGGTCGGTTTCTTACATTACCTTTTAAGACTAACGTACTTTGACCGCGATGCGGTCATGGGTTGTAGCCCTGCCTATGACCCCAGCGGGGTCGCAGTATGTTAGAACAATGAAAAAATCATTCCGACCCCAGAGTGGGTCGCACTTTTTGCCATTTCCCCCGATTAACTTTTTTGCGACCACGAGGTGGTCGGTTATAAATAATTCCCTTAAAATGCTAACGTACTTTGACCGCGATGCGGTCATGGGTTGCAGACCTGCCTATGACCTCAGCGGGGCCGCAGTATGTTAGAAACTGACCTAATATTACCGCAATGCGGTTAGGATTTTTTACCATTAATTTCTTGACCCCAGCGGGGTCATAGTATGTTAGAAAAAGTCAGAAGTTCAGTTTCCGACCGCATCGCGGTCGCACAAATCATTGACCGTAACAAAGCGCAACATTTCCTTCAATCAAAAAAATCGAACACATATTCATCTTGAAATTCAATTTCATAAGAATTCAGGAATTCAAAATATTCTTCCTTGAACGTTTTTTTTCGGTGATGTTCTTCCTGATTCCGGATATAATCGATAACCTTGCTTTTCTCCCTGTATCCATGAGAAAACACACCATAACCTTTCTGCCATTCGAACTTAAATGGGGTCAAACGCTTATCTTTAATATAGGCATTTGATGCTTTTTTGATTTCTCTTATCAGTTCTTCGATCAATTCACGTCCATTGTAATCAAAAAAAATATGTAGATGATCATAGCTCCCATTTACGGCCAATGAATAATGATTTCTTTGATTGATTATCCCGGCAATATATTTAAACACTTCCTGTCTCCAGGATTTGTGCAACAACGCATTTCTATTTTTTACGGCGAAGATTATATGGATATATATTTTGCGGTAGGTATTTGCCATAGCTTTTGTTTTTATATTAATCGCAACACATTACGTAAATATAATAAAAAGAAGCGACCAAGATGTGGTCGGTCATAAATAATTCCCTTAAAATGCTAACGTAGTATGACCGCGATGCGGTCATGGGTTGCAGCCCTGCCTATGACCCCAGCGGGGTCGCAGTATGTTAGAACAACGAAAAAAATCATTCCGACCCCAGAGTGGGTCGCACTTTTCGCCATTTCCCCCGATTAACGTTTGTGCGACCACGATGTGGTCGGTCATAAATAATTCTCTTGGAATGCTAACGTACTATGACCGCGATGCGGTCAAATTTCAGGCATTCCTTTTTTGACCCCAGCGGGGTCGCAGTATGTTAGAACAACGAAAAAAATCATTCCAACCCCGGAGTGGGTTGCACTTTTTGCCATTTCCCCCGATTAACGTTTGTGCGACCACGATGTGGTCGGTTTCTTCTTACATTACCTTTTAAGACTAACGTACTATGACCGCGATGCGGTCATGGGTTGCAGCCCTGCCTATGACCCCAGCGGGGTCGCAGTATGTTAGAACAACGAAAAAAATCATTCCGACCCCGGAGCGGGTCGCACTTTTCGCCATTTCCCCCGATTAACTTTTGTGCGACCACGATGTGGTAGGTCATAAATAATTCTCTTGGAATGCTAACGTACTTTGACCGCGATGCGGTCAGGATATTTGGAATTTGCTTTTAGACCCCCGCTTGCCTACCAAGTGCAGGCAGGCGCGGTCGCACAAATTTCATTTTCATTTAAAATTGAAAATACAGATTTTGTAAATTATTGCCCTATATTTACAGATGAACAATACAAATTTGCCATGAAGCAAAATACCGAAACCAGACGCAATTTTATCAAAAAAACCGGGATCATCAGCGCAGGATTTTTAGGCTTGCAAACCCTTATCGCCAGCCAACTTATTTCCTGTAAACCGAAGAGAACATTGTTGACATCGAAATACGGACCGCTCCTCGACGATCCGCAAAAAATATTGAATCTTCCTAGTGGTTTCACTTACAAGGTCATCGCTAAAAAAGGCGACAAAATGAGCGACGGCCTGTATCATCCCGGCGAACCCGATGGCATGGCAACTTTCCCGGGACCGGATGGCAAAGTGATCATCGTACGCAACCATGAATTGTTGCCTGGCGGTTTCGGCCCGTTCGGAGAAAATAACGAGTTGGTTTCAAAAGTTGCGAAAGATGATTTTTATGATTTTGGCGGTGGCAGCGGCTCAGTCGTTGGAGGCACCACGACTTTGGTTTACAACGAAACCACCGGGGAAGTAGAAAAATCCTTTCTGAGCCTTACAGGAACCATTCGCAATTGCGCCGGCGGACCGACCCCCTGGGGTAGCTGGATCAGTTGTGAAGAATATGTTTCCAATGCCGGCAATGGCCTTGATAAAGACCACGGATATTGTTTTGAAGTACCTGCATCCGACCAGATCGGACTGGCGAAGCCCATACCACTGAAAGCTTTGGGTAAATTCAACCACGAAGCGATATGCGTCGATCCGAGTACAGGGATTATTTATCTTACGGAAGATCGGTCCGATGGATTGTTTTACCGGTTTATTCCCAATGTAGATGGCGACATCCTGCAAGGCGGGCGACTTCAGGCGCTTGTAGTCAGCGGAGAGGCGAGCCGTGATACCAGAAACTGGCCGGGTGGCGGCAAAAAATTTCCGGTCAACAAACCTGTGGAAGTAGAATGGATTGATCTCGAAGATATTAACCCGGTGATAGACGACCTTCGCGATCGCGGCTATCAACATGGTGCGGCGCGATTCGCGCGAGGTGAAGGGATCTGGTTTGGAACCGGTGAACTGTATTTTGCATGTACCAACGGAGGAAGAAACCAGGCTGGCCAGGTTTTCAAATACACACCCGGCGAAAATGAAGGTGCGGCAAATGAATCGTCAAGCCCCGGATTGCTGGAATTGTATTTAGAACCCAATGACACTGATCTGTTAAAAAGTTGTGACAACCTGACCGTAGCGCCCTGGGGCGATCTTATTCTATGCGAAGACGACCCCTACCCTTTCCTCGTCGGGGTTACAACAGATGGCGAATTGTATCACTTTGCTGAAAATGTAGGTTATAGAACAGAATTTGCCGGCAGTGTTTTTTCACCATCCGGCAAAACCCTTTTTGTCAATCTCATGGCACCTGGAATAACCCTCGCAATTCAAGGCCCCTGGCAACCCGAAACCTGAATGTTCAAACCAACTGGAACTTTACCGGAAGCATAAACCAAACCTTGACAGGTCTTCCCCTTTGTTTTCCGGCTTCCCAGATCATGTTTTGTTCGTTCATCAGGTTGACCACTCTCAAAGCTTCCTGCCCGCAATTCCCGCCAATATCTTTGATCAGGGTGGGGCTGCTGATCCTCCCGTTTTCGTCCACCACAAATTTTACGACCACAGTTCCCTGGATGTTGTTATCTCTGGCGACAGGAGGGTATTTGATATTTTTATAAATAAACTCCAACAACTTCCTGTTGGAACACTCCCTTCTTAAATTCACGTCGGATTCGTTTTCGCAACCCGGAAACATCGGCATTTGCTCAACCACCATGAATATTTCTTCTTCCTCGGATACCGGTGGCGGTGGAGGCGGCGGAGGCGGCGCTATTTCTTTTTTTACCGTTTCTTTTACCGGCTCCGCCAATACTTCGGTTTCTGCGCTGACCGATTGGTCAAGGAATTCAACCTCGTCTTCTTCATCCATCAATTCATTTGGAACTTCTTCGATGACTGGAGGCGGGGGCGGAGGCGGAGGTGGTGGAGGTTCTGCGCTTCTCGGAGGCTCCAGTTCGATATCTTCTTCCAGTACCAGCGCATCGTCCGGGATGTATATTTTTTGGTTAAAAATCGTCCAGTTGAAAGCAAAAATACAAAGGATCAAAGTCATCGCCAGTCCTGTTAAAAAGAATCGGGGACTATGGCGGAAAACATCAGCTCCCGGATATTTATTCCTTTGCAAAAGTACACTGGTTTCTTCTTTTTTTGCCCTCCCATTTTCATAACCCTGCAAAGCCCTTTTTGCAAGCAAATACCTGTAGATTAAGATAAACCCTGCCAAAAACAACAAAGTAGCCAAGGCGGCGATCATCACAGCATTGGTCGAAAAACTGAAATCAACTTGCATGGTATTAAGATTTTAAGTGAACTATTGCTTAAATCTATACAAGTTCAGGAATTGCAGTAATGATGCAGGTCAACCGGGGAAGTGATTTTTGTCAAAAACGGTGGAGAGAAAAGTGAACGGGAAACCCCGATCCCGCTTCATTAGCGGGAGGGCAGGCAGGAAACGGGAAACGGGAGGCGGGTCGGGAAATCCCGACATGCGTGCCACTGCCATCGGCCACGCTGGTGGCGGGGCAGGCTGTGGTCGGGGCAGGCTAGAAACCAGAAACTAGCTGTACTGACACAAAAACTTGTACCCGCGAGGCATTTAAGTTACCAAGAATCACTGAACCAAAGCGTTTTCAAACTGGTACTAAGATTATATGTCAATACAACTAGCAACTTGAAACTTGTATCTAGCAACTTTGTAATCAAAAATCCTTCGCCTTCGAAATAGCTGCGATCCGCCAGACCGGCAAGCCGATCCAGGTCATGAGAATAGCAATGGCAGAGAGCATCCCGGCAGTATTGCCGAAAAACTTCTGGAATACGGCGCCTGTAAATCCCATCAAAGCAGAAATATCCAGTTTGAGCAATATCAAAATCCTGGAAAGGTCTATTGGGTTTAGCACAGTGCCTGCAATGGCAAATTTGTCGAGCGGATAATCATTGAACCAGATCAATCCCAGCAGGAATATCCCGTCGTAGATCACAGCCAGGAACAACCAAACCAAAATCGCAAATCCAAAACCTTTGATCCGGTTTTCATTTTTCAAAGCGATCACCAAGGCTATCGCCGAAAAAATAAAAGAAAGTAAAACGCCGGTGACGAGCAGTATCACAAAATTCCAGATCTCCGGCGAGTTGAAAATGCCATAAACCAGGAATGGCAACCCGATCCCGATGATCAGGCTGATCGACAGCGAACCCGCAATGCCGATGTATTGCCCCAAAAAAATATGCGTCCGTTTGATGGGTTGCGCGAGCAACAGTTCAATGAATTCCCGCGAATTGTAATAATACATGACGCCAAACATGGTGGCGATCAGTGGTACGATCAGCAATACGACATTCATCAGGCTGATAACTACTTTCGACAGATCGTTGCTCAAGAAAAGTAAGGAAAAACTGATCAGCAGGAAAAAGGAGCAATAAATGTAAGTCCACCTGCTCCGGGTGAGATCGAATACCGCGTATTTCAATATTTTTAACATGATGACAAATTTCTATTTTTTAAAGATTGGGTTGAAAATTAACGCTCATATCCCTTTTCATTTGCCCGTTGCCACTCAAAATATACTTGTTATCATACAGGATTTGCGCGATGGCGTCTTCGAGTTTTTCGGCATTGCAAGAAGTCATCAACTGATTTAGGCTTCCCTGGAAGTGGATGTTGCCTTCCAGAAGGAATACGATATCGTCGGCTATTTCTTCCACCAGGCTCATAATGTGCGTGGTGATGAGGATGATCTTTCCTTTGGCTTTTGCTTCGGCGACCAACTTTTTGAATCGGACCAAAGCCAGCGGATCAAGCCCGGTGGTGGGTTCGTCGAGGATGAGCAAAGGGCTGTCGTACATCATGGCCAGCGTAATATTTACTTTTTGCAGGGTCCCTCCCGAAAGGTTTCCAAGCCGCTGGTTCATGAATGGTTCCAGGTTAAAAATGTCGATAAATTGCTGGCTGTTTTCAGCTTGCCCCCGGATATCTTTTATCATGGACAGCAATTCATAGACTTTGAGGTTTTCAGGAAAACGGGCGATCTGTGGAAGGTAGTCGATCGCGTTGCGGTAAGCCCAATTGCCTTTGATGTCTTTACCGTCCACGGCAATCGTGCCTTCATTCGGAATGACCATGCCTAAAATACATTTAATCAAAGTGGTTTTCCCCGAACCGTTCGGCCCCACGACTGCCGTAATGCCGGGTTGGTCAAAACGGATGTTGATTCCCTTTAAAACATGGTTTTTTCCAAACGACTTTTGAAGATTTTGAATGGATATCATGAGTTCAATTTTGGGTATTAAAAAAATAATTTCTTTTGAAAGACTTCATAGCCGGTTTGTTGTCAACGACATTAGCAGGAGAAAAAACGGGGCTTACCTTTTCTGAAAAATTGATTAGGTCGATGAAGATGCTGCGCATCAGCACGATAGCCTCCGGCGTGTTTTCCAGCACATAATTGAATAGCTTGATGGGGCGGTGCGGCACATCCCCTACTCCATCGCGATCCAGGTCGTAGCCTGAATATTCGCTCCAGTAGTTTCCGTTGATTGGATTTTCGTAACCGGAACTATTCAGCGCCAGATCAAAAGTGTTCCCGATGAAATTGTTCCCAGTGATCTTGTTTTCCATACAACCGCCTGAAACCCGCATCGCCCATCCATTTTGCACAAAATCATTTTGCAGGTAATTGATCCGCGTGGAGCCTTCGACAAAGATGCCGACGGTATTTTCCTGGAAGATGTTGTTGTTGATCTCTGCGTCGTAGATTTCTTTAAGCAGCAGCCCGTAAGCGGCTTTCCCCCAGTTTTGTATGAACAAATTTTCATTCATATCAATATTCCTCGAAAACATCACTGCAACGCCCGCTCCGTTGTTCCGGAACTCATTTTTGGTATAATGGTCGTGATTTGAAAACATAAAATGCAACCCGTAACGGATATTGCCAACGCTCAGGTTGTTTTTTATCACACTGTTGTCCACAAACTCAAAATAGATCCCGTCGCGGTGGCCGCGCACTTCGTTGTTTTCGATCACCACCCTTTTGCAATACCACAAATGAATGGCATTGCCGGAAGACATTTCCTCGACTGCTTTTCCCTCCAGGTAATTTCCCTCCACGATCCCGTCGTTGGAATAGGCCAGGTAGATTCCAAAAAAAGTATTCAACAGTTTGTTGTTGCGAATTGTGAAATTATGGGACCTGTCAAAGCGGATGCCCGCCCGGTCTTCGATATAGCTGGTTCCGACGTTTTGTATTTGAAAGCCTTCTACCGTTACGTTGTTTGATCGCACGGTGAGGATTTCCGTTTTATTTTCACCGTCCAACACTGGAAAGTTGATTCCGATAAATTGAATGGGTTTTGTGATCAGGATATTTCCCTCTTTGTAAATACCGCCCTTCACCACTACGCTGTCGCCATCAACGGCCATCTCAATCGCTTGTTTTATGGTTTTGAAATCACAGGAAGAGCAGACTTCCAGGACGCGCGACGCAGCAGGCTGGCTGAGGAGTATTATTATAGAAAAAAGCAGGATATTTGGAATTTTCATTATAAAGACAATTTGGGTATTTCGATCTGTTTTTTTTGAAAAAGAGTTTTCAATAATCGTCTAAAACCAGAGAATCAAAATGCTGTTGAAGCGATTCCCAATCGAACAACTGTCCCCCTTTTGAAGCATGGAATTCCTTTGCTGCCGTCTGATCCTTAAAAGCTGTGAGGTAAGCGCCCATTGGACTTGGGAGGGCTTTGCTGATTAGAAAAACACTTTTGCCGGCGTCGTTTAACAACTTAGGCTGGTCGTAAACATTCACCAAGTGAAGCGCAAATTCCGTATCGGTGGATTCTTTTTCAAAGTTAAGCATACATTCTATTGCATCGAACTTGAAAACCTTTCCTTTTGTAGAAACCAACTCGGCGGCGTGCTGCTGATCGACTATGGTCATCTTACAGAAATGGCAAATATCCGATCCGTATTCTATGGGTTCAGGCTTTGGAGTGCACGAGCTGATCATGAGCGCTGATATTGAAAGAAGCAGCAGGTTTTTCATTTTTCTTAATTTTTTTTTTGATGCCAATAAACCAGGCCAGGTATGCAAAAAATATGGAAATCCCGGCTAATATTCCGGAAGTATGTGGAAAAGATACCGCAACAAAATTCAGGATCACTTTAGTGCCAATAAGCGGAGGCTGAAAGGAAGAGCCTGGAAATTTCATCGGCGCGTTCGGATCAATGTCGTGGCCATAATCATATTCCCACAAATAGAAATCATAAATGCCAAGGATAGACAGAAATGTCGCCATCAAAGCCCAGCCTAAAAAGAGTTTCGGCCGGTTTGTAAAAGCCACGATCAGCCCTGTAATGACCAGAAAAATAACGAAATATGGAAGAAATTTCAATTCCGGGATGGATTCCGGGACGATGGGTTTCATACCCACGTAGTGGTTCAGGATATTGATGTTCTGAAGGGTTCCGGGGCTGTCTCCTCCCAGCTTGTTGATGTAAATGTACATGGTGACGCCATCGGGGTATTGGGGTGCGTACAGCGTGATCCGCCACATGGGAAATAAAAACAGCGTAAGCAATCCCAAAGCAGCTACGATCATCAATATTTTTGGAAGATGTTTCATTAGATGCACTTATTCATCCAGGTTGCGGATGGTTATTAAGGATAAAGAAACTTACCCAAACTTTTGCCGCTGAATCACGACAAAGGGTCGTTCGGGCAAGTTTCAATTTTTAAAATCATCTCTGGTGCAATGTCTTTTTATTGAACCGATTCATCTTCGCCTAATCTCCAGGATAAGGCGATGTTGGAGTTTCTAGGCGATACCCTCACGTAGCCCTGCATTTCCTGGTGAAGTGCCGAGCAAAAGTCGGTGCAGTAGAAGGGAAATACACCTTCGCGTTGTGGTTCCCAAAGCAGTGTTTCAGTTTGTCCGGGCATGATGAGCAGCTCGGCATTTCTGGCGCCCATGACGGCGAAGCCGTGCGGAACATCCCAGTCCTGCTCCAGGTTGGTCACGTGGAAATACACTTTGTCTCCTACTTTAATACCTTCGATGTTGTCGGGAGCAAAGTGGCTTCGGATCGTCGTCATGTAAACACGGACAATGTTTCCTTCCCGCTCAACTCGTGCATCCTTCTCACCCATTGCCCTGTATGGGTGTTTGTTGTCTTCAATTCTGTATATCTTTTTCATGTTGGGCAATACTCGCGAAGCGGAAATAGCTTGTGCGTAATGCGGCTCACCCATCGTCGGAAAATCGAGGAGCAGTTTCATTTTATCTCCTGAAATATCATACAATTGGGCAGAGTGGCAAAGCTCTGGGCCTGTGGGCAGATAACGGTCTTTGGTGATTTTATTCAAGGCTACCAGGTATTTTCCTTCGGGTTTCTTGGAGTCTCCGCCAGGGATCATCAGGTGGCCGATGGAATAATAAGAAGCTGCGCGGTCGAGTACTTCCCAAGTACCCACTTTCCATTTCACGACTTCCGATGATATGAAGAAAGAAGTATAGCCGTTTCCTTTGTCGTCAAATTCAGTGTGAAGCGGCCCAAGCCCTGCTTCTTTCACAACACCACCGACAACCTCTTCGAATTTCAAAACCGGCACACCGGCCACTTCCGTTTCAAAAGCCTTGTTTTCGATGGCTTTCATCATTTTAGTAAATGAGTGTACCGTCAGGTCGGCTGACAATTTTCCGTTTCCAACGATGTACTCTCCTGTTGGGTCAACATCGACACCGTGTGGTGATTTTGGCGTCGGAAGGAAATAAACCAGCCCGGGGCATTCGGAAGGAAGGAGCACCTTTACTTTGTTGTTCATTGTGGAAGTTGCTGTATGAGTGTGTTCATCATAGGTATTATTCGTCCACTGCGCAGGCATTTCTTTGTATTTCCCGGCTTTGAGGTATTCTTCTGCTTTTTTCCAGTTTACAGCGGCGATATAATCTTTATCGTTTTGCGAAGCATTCACTTCGAGCAAAGTAGATTTTTCTTCGGTGTTGTAAGTGGTGAAGAAAGTCCAGCCGTGTGAATTGCCTTTTCCGGAGTGAGCGAGGTCATAGTTGAAAGCGGGCAACAATATCTGGAAAGCGATATCCATGTGACCTTCATCGGAAACGCTCACGTAAGTCAGCATACCTTTGAAGTTTTCAGCATAGCTGTTGATAGCGACATCGCTTTGCGGATACGGAACGCCGAACCGTGTGCCAGCTACGACGTATTCCGTGTTTTCTGTGGTAAAAGGTGAGCTATGGTTTCCACCACTGTTTGGTATCTCGATGATCTGTGTAGTTTCAAAGGTGGTCAGATCGATCTTTGCGATCCGTGGTGTATTGTTGCCATTGATAAACAGGAACCGGCCATCGGTTTCACCATTGGTTTGAGATAGTTCGGGGTGGTGGGAATCATCCCAGGGAATAAATCCAAAGGAAGTTTCCAGCAGTGGTTTGGTTTCTTCGTTAAAACCATAACCCTTTTCCGCATCGAGTGAAAAAACGGGAATGGTTTTGAACAAACGGCCGGAAGGAAGGCCATACACCGTGACTTGTCCGCTAAATCCACCAGACATAAAAGCGTAAAATTCATCGTATTCACCGGGCGCTACGTAAACTTTCGAGGCAGCATCGCCCGATAATGCGCCTGAGGTACCTTTTGTGTAAGGATTGGATTGGTTGCCACAATTTGAAAAGAGCATCGCTCCCATCATGGCCAATGCAAATAACCAAACATTAGTTGGTTTGACATTAAGATTCTTCATACTCATTGATTTTTATAATTTATTTTGCAGAAATGAAAATAGAAAACTTTCAAGTTGATAACGAAAAGCCAGTAAAATATGGTTTTAAATAAAAGATACATTTATCTTTTTTGCAAAGACACCATCTTGTTTTGCCAGCCTGTTAATAAAAGTCAATTGGTGAAATGATTTTTATCACACTGCTATATACGATTAGCTTTCAAGCAATTATAACAACTCTTAAAACAATGATAATGAATTTTATCCCAATATAAAAAAACCTGTAATTTAAATTAAAAGACTTGTTTGTTTTTTATTTTAAAACCGATACATTTACAGCCAAATTAGTGCTGCATGTTTTCAAAAAGCTGTCAATACGGGATCAGGGCGGTGTTGCATCTGGCGGTTTATTCATCTGAAGAAAAGCGGCTGGGTGTAAACGAGATCGCGGAAAAACTCGAAGTTCCCAAACATTTCCTTGCCAAAATATTACAACAACTCGCAAAGGAAAACCTGATATCTTCCACCAAAGGGCCGAGCGGCGGTTTTTTTCTGAGCCAGAAAAACAAAGAATCCAATCTAAGGGAGATCGTAGAGGTGCTCGACGTGCATCATATCTTTACGGATTGTATTTTAGGCCTGAAAGAGTGTTCTGCGGAAAAACCATGTCCGCTCCATTTTCAGGCTTACGGGATAAGAGAAGGGCTGAATTACCAACTGCAATTCCAAACCATTGCAGAAATTGCCGAAAAAATTGTCCGGACAAATTTGTCAATCTGATGTGTCAACTTAAACGCATCAATAAACTTTTTAATAAATTAGCTTACACATTTCATAATCATCATAAAAAGAATTCTTATGAAAGTAACCATCGTATTTTTTGCAATTGTACTATTTATTTTTGCTTGTGGAAATTCAGATACTGAGGGCAATACCCAATCTGACAATGGCGCCAATACCACCGAAAAAACCACCGAACCAGACCCAAAGGGTGTAGGCCCGGTGGAAAATGTCGTGCTCAACAACCCGCTGGATGATGAAATGGTCGAAGCAGGAAAAAACATTTACGAAGTAAAATGTGCTGCCTGCCACAAATTGTCTGACCAGCGGGTGGTCGGACCTGGCTGGGCCGGTATCACCACCAGGCGTACTCCGGAATGGATCATGAACATGACGCTGAACGTCGATGAAATGCTCGAAAAAGATCCCGAAGCTCGAAAGATGCTGAAGGAGTGCCTGGTGAGAATGCCTAATCAAAACCTGAGTACAGGCGAAGCCAGAGACGTCCTCGAATTTATGTACCACAACGACGCCCAGGTTCAGTAAAACCCTTTTTACACCCTCAGACAGATGGATACCCCTGATTCCCATCGGATTTATCCATCTGTCTGATACTTTCCCGTTCCAAACAGAATATCATTATTTTCATGAAGCGGACATGGGTTAAGGCTTCTTTGTTTTTCTTCTTCATAGCTGCCTGTATAGGTGCTTTGTTGCGCTGGGCTTTTGTATCGGAGGTACAGTGGTTGGATTTCCGCTTTTTTATGCACGCACATTCTCACCTCGCCATTTTGGGCTGGGTTTTCCTGATGCTTTACACTTTCCTGGTGCATACCTTCCTTAGCCCTGCGCAGCAATTCCAAAAGAAGTATAAGGTTTTGTTCCGGTTGTTGTGCCTTAGTTGCGCAGGCATGATGGTTTCCTTTCCAATCCAGGGGTACGCATTCTGGTCGATCTCGTTTTCAACCTTGCACATCATTTTTTCCTACGCCTTCACCTGGTTTTTTCTGAAAGATATAAAAGCGGCAAATTCCGGTTCCCTCGCTTCAGTTCGTTTTGCAAAAACCGCCCTGGCATTTATGGTCCTCTCAACGCTGGCATTGTGGGCGATGGGGCCGCTGATGGCTTCCGACTGGCGCGGCTCGGCATTGTATTATGCCACGATACAGTTTTATTTGCATTTCCAGTTCAATGGCTGGTTTATCTTTGCGCTAATTGCCTTGTTATTCAAACTCCTGGAGGATAAGAACGCCAAACTACCGGAAAAGCAACTTAACATTTTCTATATCCTGCTGATCGTTTCCTGCTTTTTCACTTATGCCCTGGCGGTGGCCTGGTCGAATCCGCTGCCGGTTGTCTTCTGGATCAACAGCATCGGCGTAGTCATCCAATTGCTTGCATTGATTTATTTTTTCGCCATTTTACAAAAAGTCTCTTCCGATTTGAAATCGCTTTTTTCGGGCAAGGTGCGGCTGTTCATGGGAATTGCGGTGGTGTGTTTTGTTGCAAAAATATTGATGCAAACTGCCGTGGTAATCCCAGAAATCGCTAAAGTTTCATACACCATCCGCAATTTTGTCATCGGGTTTATTCACCTGATCCTACTCGGCACGGTTTCCCATTTTATTTTTGGTTATGCTTTAAAAACCGGTTTGTTAAAAATGGAAACCCTTTGGTCGCGTTTCGGATTGTACATTTTTGTAACTGGTTTTTTTTTGACGGAATTTACCCTTTTCTTTCAGGGCATTTTGCTTTGGGCGGCACAAGGATTTTTTCCGTATTATTATGAAATTTTGTTTTTGCTTTCGGCGCTTTTACCGCTCAGCCTGTTGTTGATCCTGGCGGGAGAAAGTTTTCAAGGAAGCAGCAAATCAACAAAGATTACCCCCAGACAAGGATCGCAAGTTCATTAAGTTTGCATTTGCCTTTTGTGTTTCAAAAATGGACCACGAGGCACGGAGTGCACAAGGAACACTAAGCCGTTTTTTACAAAAAAATTGTCTCTTAAAAAATATCAAATCTTAGTGATCCTCAGTGCTCTCCGTGCCTTTGTGGTTACTAATTTTTATTTTTAACTGACCTTTCGCAGTCGAAAGATTTGGATAAAAGAATTTTTTTTCATAAAT
>CAZKDA010000070.1:0-20903 GCA_964551455.1 uncultured Saprospiraceae bacterium | reverse complement strand
CCTCGAAGAACTGGAATTGTTGCATCCCAACCAATTGCTTATTTCTCCGCTTCATATCCCGATCATCACGGCGGAATTTATCAACAAGCTCCGGCAAAAACGGGTCATTGCGCTGGCGATGGAATACATCAAAGACGAGATCGGCACTTTTCCGCTGGTGCGCATAATGAGTGAAATTGCGGGCTTGAGCGCTATGCTGACCGCAGCGGAATTGTTGACAAATACCAGCGGCGGGAAAGGTGTTTTGTTGGGTGGGATATCGGGGGTTCCGTCGGCCAAGGTTGTCATTTTGGGAGCCGGCGTAGTGGCTGAATTTGCTACACGGACTGCATTAGGTCTCGGCGCTGATGTTCGCGTTTTTGACAATAATATTTATAAATTGATGCGCCTTCAGAGCCAGGTTGGCCGCCAGTTGAATACCTCTTCGTTCAATCCTTTTCAACTCGAAAAAGAGCTCCTTACTGCCGACGTGGTCATCGGAGCTATCCACTCCAAAACGGGACGGGCGCCGATACTGGTCAACGAAGAAACGATCATGAAAATGAAGCAGGGATCCGTGATCATCGATGTAAGCATAGATCAGGGCGGTTGCTTTGCGACTTCGGAGGTGACAACACTTTCCAAACCTACTTTTATCAAACATGGGGTGATCCATTATTGCGTCCCCAACATTGCTTCGCGCGTAGCCCGGACAGCATCCATAGCTGTCAGCAACATTCTCACTCCGATCATTTTGAAAACCGGGAACCGGGGCAGCATCGAGGCACTCATCAGTTCCAACGCAGGTTTGCGGCACGGGGTTTATGCCTACAAAGGCTGCCTGACCAACGAATATCTCAGCGAGCGGTTTCAGATCAAATACACTGACCTGGAGTTGCTGATCGCCACCAGTTTCTGATCCCTAGTTCAAAAAGCCGTATTCTGGTCGTAGCCAAAAAGTTGTATAGTATTGTTGTTGTTGGTTACAAGAATAGCCGGCAGCCTGTTTTGAATGGAGATCAATGCCAAGTCCTTTACATCAAAGAGTAAGGTCAAACCGCTGTTTTTCAGTAGTATGGAAGTTTCAAATGTTCCATCGCCATTTCCTTTTAAAAGCAATCCTTTTCCGGCGTCGTATTGCGGTGTTTCCACTTCGGTTTGAAAATAATTTCCTCCGATTACAAGATCGATGTTTCCGTCATTGTTGAAATCTCTGGCAATGATGGCATTGATTGGCGCCAGTTGCGCTTCAACGGGCAGTGGATGAAATTCAAATTTGCCATTGCCTTTGTTTTCAATAAACACACTTTGGAAATAATTTGCCGAATAAAACAAGGCTTCCTGGAGCTTGTCGTCTCCATAGATTTCGGACAGGCTGGAGGAAGCAAAAGATTGATAGGTCGGGAATTTTTCGGATAAAAAAGGCATTTGGGCAGTGGAGCATTCTTTCCCTCTCACCGGCACCTGGTTGCCTTTGTAATCTTTGCTCAACACAATGTCCAGCGATCCGTTATTGTCAAAATCATTACAATACACATAAAGCGGCTTTTCTTTAGAAGGGTTGAATTTGTTGTTGATGCCTATATTTCCGGCGATGAAGTCCATGTCGCCGTCATTGTCGATATCTGCTGCCGTGATACTCGACCACCAACCAGTTTTGTCATCCAGCCCCAGTTGCTTGGTATAATTTGTAAACTTCCCGCCTTCATTTTTGAAGCAGGTGACGGGCATCCACTCACCCACGACAAAGAGATCGATGCGGCCGTCTTTGTCAAAATCCGTAAAAACGGCGTCGGTTACCATTCCGAGTTTTCTGAGGCCGGGAGCGATCTCGTCAGTGACATCCGTAAACTTGCCTTTGTCATTTCGGAGGAGGTATGAATCGGTTGGATGAGGATATTTTCCGGGCGTTGTTCTTCCGGCAATAAAAAGATCAAAATCACCGTCGCCATCGAAATCAATGCTTTTCACCCTGCCGCTGCTCACCTGCATCTTGGGAAGCGCGTTCACATCTCTTTTAAAATTGCCTTTCCCGTCATTGATGTAAAGCCGGTCTTGCAATAGATGTGGTGAATTTGAAAACTCACCGCCACCACCACTGGCAACGTACAGATCGAGGTCGCCATCGCCGTCGGCATCAAAAAGGAGAGCGCCCATATCTTCATATTGAGCATCGTTATTCCAGGGCTGGCTCGGCGAAGGGTCAAATTGCCCGGACGGATTTTGTAAATAAAGCTGCCCGGCCTGGCCATGTGCCCCACCTACGAAAAAATCTTCGAGCCTGTCGCCATTTACATCACCCACAGCGACAAAAGGACCAAGCATAGATTGCCGGTGAGGCAAAAGGACCTCTTTTTCAAAATCATCGAAATCATTTTCCTTGTGGGCAAAAATTGTAGTCAGCAGCCTGTTTGTCAGGTTGAAAAAAGGTGTTTTTGAAGCATCGGATGCCACCGGCCTTGTAGGAAGATCTTTCTGGGAGATGGTATGCGTTTTATTGATTTTAAGTCCGGTCAAAACCGATTGGGTTCCGTTTGGCCATTCGATTTTCACGCTATCGACGCTGGTAGCCGCACCTAATCCAAAGTGCGCTGCATCTTCAACGGAAGATTGGTAACCTCTCACGGGGTGCAATTCGATGTATTGCATTTCGTCTCCATGATATATTGAGATTTTAGTATTATAAACAGGGTTTTTACTGTTTTTATCCAGGATTTTGAAACGGATAAAGTTATTGTTACCGATGCGTTCCGCATTATTTTTGAACACAAAAGCTGTTTTATCGATATTATTGATCACGATGTCGAGGTCGCCGTCGAGGTCAAGGTCGGCATAGACTGCGCCGTTGGAAAATGAGGGATCATTGAAACCCCATTTGGAAGAATTGTCAGTAAAGGTGTAATTGCCGTTATTTTTATAAATGTAGTTGGTAACCGGTTTGGAGTCAGCCTTTTTGAGATGTTCGAAGATATTCTTTTTCCGGTTTTCTTTGTCATCGGAAGCAAAGATGGTGACCAGTTGCCGGTGCCAGTCATTGTTCCTGACGTCCCTTCGAAAACCATTTGTGACCAGAAAATCTTTTAAGCCATCGTTGTCAAAGTCCGCAAACAGAGCAGCCCAACTCCAGTCGGTTTTAGCTATCCCTGCCGCCAGGCCTATATCGCTGTAGTATCCAAACCCGGTGTTTAACTGTAATGTATTGAACATAAATTGTTTTTGGAATTTGTACTTGTCGGCGAAAGTGTAGAAATCCTGAACATTCATGGAAGCCATAAGCATTTTATTGCGAACATGGTCATCAGGCGTCATGTCAACAACTCCGATATCCACCAACCCATCATTGTTAAAATCGGCAGCATCTACTCCCATGGAAAAGTAAGAGATATGATTAGTGCGGGTATTGATATCGTCAAGGAAAGTTCCGTTTTGTTGGTTTATAAACATATAATCCGGAACGAAAAAATCATTGGCGATATAAATATCCACCCAACCGTCGTGATTGAGGTCGGCGGTTATCAACCCCAGCCCGAAAGTAGGGTATAACAGTCCGGCTTCTTCGCTGATGTCTGTAAAGGTGTTGTTTCCATTATTCCTGTAAAGGTTTCCGCATTGTTCTTTTTTTTCGTTGACGGGCATTTGGTTCATGTGGTAAAGCCATGCCTGGTGACCTTTAAATTCCATCAAAGCGTGGTTCATTACGAAAAGGTCGAGGTCGCCGTCTTTGTCGTGATCAAAAAAGCTGGCCTGAGTAGAATACCCTGTGTTGGCAATGCCGAATTGTTCGGCCTTGTCGGTAAATGTCAGGTCGCCATTGTTAATGAACAATTGATTGGTACGAAGGCGTTTGTCGGTATGTGGTCCGGAATTGCACACATAAATATCCAAAAGCCCATCATTGTTGATATCCACCAAAGTTGCCCCGGTTGACCAGTGCCCGGTTTGGATGCCTGCTGCTTCAGATATATCCTCAAATTTTAAATTTCCTTTGTTGAGGAATAGTTTATTGCTTACGTTGTTGCCGGTGAAGAACAAGTCCGGCAGCCCATCATTGTTGATATCGCCAACCGCAACACCGCCGCCATTGTAATGATAATTGTAGCCGACAATATTGATATTCTCGTCTTCTTCTATCACGTTGGAAAAATCTATTCCCGATTCAGCGGGATCAAGCAGTGTGAACAAAGGCAGGTCTTTGTCAATTGCCTGTGAAGGATTTGGACCGTTATTGCAGTTGGTAAAAACGAGAGGAAGGATAATGATCAAAGCGATTCTTGCACGAAGTCCGTTCATGGGCTTGGTATTTACTTTTTTTATAATTTGAAATTGATTACAGCATAAAATATTCCACATTTTCATAAGCCGTCGCAAAGGTACGGAATTCAAATTCCAGTGAAATACTTTTGGGAATTGAGCTTGTAAAACGGTATTTTTTGGGAGCAGGTTGGATAATTTTCATAAAAATAACCGGAAAGTTTTGAAATATAAAACACCAGTCACAAAAATAATTTCAACCATTTTCTTTTTCCAGTATATTGATAATCAACAACTTGATTTTTTAATTCGTATAGTACTATTGATTAATTTAGTTCTATGTATTGCATAGTTCTATTTGTTTTCATACATTTGTGTTATGAATCTGGAAAATACAAAGGCACAAATGAGAAAAGGTGTATTGGAATTATGCATCTTGTCGATCATAGCTGAAGATGAAATTTACTCAACAGATATCATCAAGCGGCTGGAGCTTTCTAAGCTCGATGTGGTGGAAGGCACTTTGTATCCATTGCTGACCCGCCTGAAAAATGGAGGCCTTTTGACTTATCGCTGGGAAGAATCCACCCAGGGACCGCCGCGAAAATATTTCCGGATCACCGAAGAAGGAGAACGTTTTTTACAGGAACTGATCGCTACCTGGAACGGATTGTTAAACGCTGTCAATCAATCTACTAAAAATATTACCTCAAAATGAACAAAATATTCAACATCAACCTGGGAGGCTACCCTTTTACTATCGACGAAGATGCTTACAAGCACCTGAGTCAATACCTGGAAACTATTCATAACCATTTCAGGGCTTCGGAAGGATATGAGGAGATCACCACTGATATTGAAAGCCGTATGGCAGAACTGATACTCGAAGAGAGCGGCGAAAAGCCTATCGTTACACTAAGAAATGTGGAGACGGCAATTGCAATCATGGGTACTCCGGAAGAATTTGGCGCCGAGCCTCTGGATGAAACGGAACCCGTTACCAAAACCGGAAAATCGGATTACAAAACCGGAAAACGATTGTTCCGGAACCCCGACGATGAAGTGATCGGCGGTGTCTGCTCCGGCATCGCAGCTTATTTTGGTGTCCATGATCCTTTGTGGATCCGGTTGCTATGGGTCATCCTGACGCTTTCGGGAGGTTTCGGTATCCCACTCTATATCATCCTCTGGATCATCGTGCCGCAGGCCGAATCCGCCAGCGACCGCCTGATGATGCGCGGCGAAAATATCAACGTGTCGAACATCGGCAAGATCATAGAAGAAGAAATGTCTCACCTTTCGGAAAAAATATCGGAACTCGGCGATGAGTTTTCTTCAAAAAAAAAAGAACAGGAAGACCTGGAAGTGATGGAAGCGCTTCGCGAAACGCCATTGAGAAAGGGATTTCACTGTTAGGAAAGGTTGTTTCGGTGCTCATCACCGCGCTCTCAACTGTCCTGACTACCATCCTGAAGATTTGGAAACCAATAATTTTTATAGCAGGATTTTTGTTGATTATCGCTTTTTCCATCGCCTGGATCGCTGCGATAATCAGCTTTTTTATTACCCTTCCTTTTGCCGAATACATGGTGGAAGGTACCAGGTTCACTGCATACCTGGGCGCTTTTAACATCTTTATTGCGGTGAGCGTTCCTTTGCTGAGCCTGGCTTTTTTGGTAGCAAGGCTGATCTTCAACAAACGCCTCAACGCCTGGTGGAGTGCAGGGATATGGTCGTTCTGGACGCTGAACATCATCAGCCTCTTTGTGATCGGATCAACGCAAGCTCAGCAGTTCAACGCAGGAAATGAGATCAAAACCGAACATGACTTGTCTGCTATAAAATCGGATACGCTGGTCATCGGTTTACAGCAAGATCCCTTCAAAGATGCTTTGTTTTCAATTGGCGACCTGCAACTTGCCGACGGCTTCCTGGTGGATCGCAACGTTCATTTGAACATCGTGAAAAGCGAAGGCGAGCAATTTGCGCTGAGCCAGGTCAACAGGTCGAGGGGTAAAAATACTACAGCGGCAAAAGATCTGGCTGCAAACATCGGGTACGATCTTGCGATTGACGGAAACACCATTTCGCTTCCCGAAAATTTTGCAATAACCAAAGAAACCAAATGGCGTGCTCAGGCCGTGATCCTGACTTTGCATGTCCCTGTCGGCAAAACCATCCGCTTTGAAAATGAAGCCGAAGAACTGGTTTCCGATATCGCAATCGACCGCAATGTGGATTATCCCTGGCTGGATTCAAACCAATACTGGGTGATGGAAAACAATGGCCTCGTCAATAAGGATTGGGAAAAGAAGAACAGCATGAACAGGGCGCTCGATTTTTCTGATTTTACAAAACTTCAGATCGAGGGCAAGCTGAATGTAGTGGTGGAAAAGGGCGACGTATTCCGGGTTTCGGTTGCCGGCAAGGAAAATTATATCGACCGCGTCGAAGCAACGCAATTAGACCAGACCCTTTCCATTGTTACAGATATTAAAAAACCTTCTCCGCCGGCCAGGTTAGATATCACTATGCCTTCGCTACTTTCTATCGATGTCCGCAATGCCGGCGATGTTTATATAAAAGGTTTTTCGGAAAAAAACATGCTACTCAAAAACGATGGGGATAACGAACTGAAAGCCTTTGTAAATGTCGATTCACTTTTCCTGTCGCAGGATGGACACGGGGTGATCAATGTAAGCGGCAATGGAAAATTTCTCAAAGCAGACCTCGATAATTACGGGGAAATAGATGCCGAAAGATTCAACGTCATTATCGCCAATGTAAAAGCCAGGAGATTCAGTCAGGCCTCCGTTTCCGTTTCAGATGCCATTCAAATCGCTAAAGACAACAGCAGTAAGGTCAACATTGAGGGGGAACCTCAAATTTTCGAATCTGACCAATAAAGAATATTGATTAGTTGATTGATGAAAGCGGCGGGAGTGAATGTACTTCTGCTGCTTTTTTTGTTACAAAGCCCTGGCAGCTTTGAAAAAATCCCCAAGTATTTTATAATCCAGATTCCCGTTCGTCCGGATGCCGCTGCACAGATCTAATCCATAGGGTTTTACAGCGTCAATAGCTGCGGAGACGTTTGAAGGGCGAAGCCCTCCGGCCAGGAAGACCGGTTTGGGAGACAATTCGACGATGCGGCGGCTGATGCTCCAGTCGTGCACTCTTCCCGTGCCGCCCAACTCTTTTATTTTCAGGTTAGGATTACCGGAATCAAGAAGCAGATAATCCACGTTTTCCGCAGCTTCCAGCGCCAGGTCGATAGTTTTTTCATTTAAAACATGAATGACCTGCACCAGCTTTACAAAAGGCAAGGCGGCTTTGAGATCGGCATAAGTTCCGGAGGTCAACTCATCCACTAATTGAATGGTGGTGGTCTTCGTGCGCTCGTGGTGGCGGATGATATCATCGACACAGGTTTCGCTGGTTAGTAAAAAAGTATCAATATCCGGCGGAACCGATGCGGCGATTTCAGCGATGAGTTCATCAGCGATTGGTCCTGGCCCGCTGGGCATAGGGCCTACAAGACCAATGGCGTTGGCTCCGAAACCTATGGCCATTTGCGCTTCCTGAAGGCTACCGATACAACAAATTTTTATTTTTGGAGAGATCATTTTTGACGAAAGCTATTGCAATCAGGATGAAGAGGGTTTTGATTCCCGGGGAAGTGATTCATTGGCCAGGTTATCTGCTTTTTGGCCAAGGTAAACCAAAATATCGCCTTCCTCAAATTCGAGTTGCTCAGGGGATGCGGTCAGGATTTCAATCTCGCCATTGGTTCTTTTGATAAACAACGGAATACTTTTGACTTGTTCATTCATATTTCCGATCAATTGTTCAAAATGCTCTTTTGATTCAATGCGTACTTCGTGAAATTCGGGAGAATCACGAACTACTTCTTCCAGGTTGATATAATCATCTACTTTTGAAAAGAGGCCTTCTTTGATGGTTTCCGGATCACCGTTTTTCAATTCATCCTGAGCAATTAAACGATAGGTTCCATTCTCACCAAATTCACTTTTGAATTTATCGGCGGCATATTTATTCACTTCCGGGCTACTGGTCATTGCAAGCAGATAACCCACATCCAGCAATTCGATGTTGTCCCCCATATCGTCGGTGTAAATGTTCTCCTGGATTGCCTCGAGTCCCTTCAATTTTGCCTTATCTACATTAGCCGCATTGTTATCGACTAAAACGACATGCTTGTTGTTGTCCTGGAGGTATTTTCCAATGAGCATGGAAGCTCTGTTGATGCCGATTATCATAATGCCATCTGAATCCTTCTGGGTTACGCCAAGCCATGAAGCAACCATTCTGGCTGTTGCAGCATTTAATAAGACTGTGCCCGCCACGATCATAAAAACCAGTGGCGTGACGTACTCAGCGCCCTCGATAACTCCGGTCAGCCTGATTCCAAAAAGCGAAGCGATCCCGGCAGCCACAATCCCGCGCGGCCCTACCCAGGAAATGAAAATTTTCTCATTTACCGATAATTCGCTTTGCGTTGTACTCAAAAACACCCCCACCGGGCGGAGCACAAAAACGACGATCAGGAAAAGGATCAGACAATTCCAATTGAGCAATATTTCGAGATGGCTGATCTCTATATTTGCGGAAAGCAAAATGAACAATATCGAGATGAGCAAAACACTCAGGGATTCTTTAAAATCGAGTACACCTTTTAGTTGTGGCAACTTTAAATTTCCCAGCACCATTCCCATGATGACCACTGCCAACAGCCCCGATTCGTGAGCCATTATATCGGAAGCAACAAATACTCCCAGCACCAGTGCCAATATAAGAACATTCAACAGGTAATGGGGTACCAGGCTTCTCTTGATAAGGTAATACATAAAATAGGCGGAGGTAAATCCTATGCTGGTCCCGATGATTACAATTTTCCCAAACTGCTCTAAGGCCTGAAGCGTGTAACCGCCTCCCTCTCCGGAAATGATAAACTGGAATACCAACACCGCAACCAAAGCGCCTATCGGATCGATCAATATGCCTTCCCATTTCAAAACCGTGCTGATATTGCGATTGAGCGGAACGTTTCTCAAAATTGGAGCGATCACCGTCGGCCCCGTGACGATAATCAGCCCGGCGAACAAAAATGAAATCTCCCAGTTGGCTCCAATAATATAATGTGCAGCGATCCCGCCTCCGATAAAAGTGACTAAGGAACCGATTGATATAAGGCTGAAAATCACATCTCTCACGCCTTTGAGTTCACGCAACTTCAGGGTCATCCCGCCTTCAAATAATATGACGCCAATGGACAACGAAACTATGCTGAACAAAATCTCACCACGAAACAAGCCATGAGTATCTCCCGGATTTAATATCGGATCGATCCACTTGCTGTTGTCATCGGTAAAATAAGTGGAAATCGGGCCTACGATCAACCCGATGATGATCAGTGGCAAGATAGCAGGCACCCGAATCCTCCAGGCAATCCATTGCGCAAATATTCCAAGTATAACTATCCCGGCAAGTTCCAGCATATTTCAAAGTTTCATGGTAAATGATGAGGGTTAAAGTTCGTTTCAACCAAACTTATGAGGAGAAAACCTTTCAACAAAATGCTATGGCAAAAAACTTTTATACAAGGATTTTAAAATAAAGTTATTACCAATCGCAAACCTATTGTCGCTTCCAACCTCGTAAAAATATAAAAAACAAAAAGATGAACCTGTAAAAGTCGCACAAAACAGCTATAAATTTTTCATCCTTAAATTTTTACCTTTGCACCTCGAAATTTGAACGCGCTTTTTAATATGAGTTTAAAACAGGAGATCAGCAAACGACGCACCTTTGGGATTGTCAGCCACCCGGATGCCGGAAAGACCACACTGACTGAAAAGCTTTTGCTTTTCGGCGGCGCTATCCAAATCGCCGGAGCCGTAAAATCCAATAAGATCAAAAAATCTGCGACTTCCGATTTTATGGAGATCGAGCGCCAGCGGGGTATTTCGGTGGCCACTTCCGTCATGGCTTTTGAATACAAAGGTTGCAAGATCAATATCCTCGACACGCCGGGTCACAAAGATTTTGCAGAAGACACTTACCGTACCCTCACCGCTGTTGATAGCGTGATCGTGGTGATCGACGTGGCCAAAGGTGTGGAAGCGCAAACCGAACGACTTGTGGAGGTGTGCCGGATGCGCAACACGCCGATCATCGTTTTTATCAACAAACTCGACCGCGAAGGGCTTGACGGTTTTGATCTCCTTGACGAGATTGAGCAGAAACTCGGGCTGACGGTGACGCCCCTGAGCTGGCCGATCGGCATGGGGCAACGCTTCAAGGGGGTTTACAACAGGTATGAAAAAAAGCTCAACCTGTTCAGCCCCCACGGCAAACAAACCGCTGATGACACCATTGAATTTTCCGATCTCAGCAGTCCCGAACTGGAAAAATATATCAGCGCTGCCGCTGCCGCCGAACTCAGGAAGGAGGTACACATCATCGAAGAAGTGTATCCGGATTTTGATAAAAAAGAATACCTCGCAGGCCAACTCAGCCCGGTCTTTTTTGGAAGTGCCATCAACAATTTTGGTGTGAAAGAATTGCTGGATTGTTTTATCGAAATAGCGCCGTCGCCCCTCCCGCGCATCACCGAAGAGCGGATGATCGATCCACTGGAAGACCAGTTTTCCGGTTTTGTTTTTAAGATCCACGCCAACATGGATCCCAAGCACCGCGACAGGATCGCTTTCATGCGGATTTGCAGCGGGAAGTTTGAACGCAACACCAATTATCTGCACGTCCGCCAAAACCGGAAAATGAAATTTCCAAACCCCACCGCATTCATGGCAGCCAGAAAATCGGTGGTTGATGAAGCTTTCCCCGGAGATATTGTCGGCTTGTACGATTCCGGCAACTTCAAGATCGGCGACACCCTCACTGAAGGCGAAACCTTACACTTCAAGGGAATTCCCAGTTTTTCACCTGAGCAGTTCCGCTATGTTGAAAATGCCGATCCCATGAAAGCAAAACAATTGGCCAAAGGCCTGGATCAACTGATGGATGAAGGGGTTGCGCAATTGTTTGTCAAAGAAATCGATGGCCGGAAAATAGTCGGTACTGTGGGAGCGCTACAGTTCGATGTCATTCAATTCCGCCTGCAACACGAATACGGGGCTTCCTGCCGATTCGAGCCGATCAATTTGTACAAAGCCTGCTGGGTCAGTTGCGACGATCCTGTAAAATTCAAGGAATTCAAAGCCCGCCGCAAACGCGATATGGCTATCGATAAATCCGGGAATCCGGTCTTCATGGCAGAATCTGCCTGGGCTTTGAAAATGGCACAGGAAAATTTTCCGGAAGTTGAGTTTCGATTTAAAAGTGAAAAGTAGATGGTGTGAGGAAGTTGTTAATCCTGCCCTCCCGCCCCGACACCGGTGTCGGGGCGGGATCGGGGTTGCTAATTTGTTGATGTGTTAATCACCCCATTACCTATTGAGAAATCCCCAGGCCGCTTTCCAGCCTCGCTTTTTTTTCTTTTTTAGTTTTTTTCCAAACTGGTTATTGTAAATGGAAATGACTTCGGATTCATAAGATTCAAAAAATTCGGGATCGAAATTGGCCAGCGATAGATCCTGTAAAACCGTTTCGATATGGTTTTTTTCGCGGATCCATTTCTCACAGACCTCTTGCCGGTAGCGGATTCCCATGAGGTTGAAACCCATGACTTCCGAAGTGTTTTTATCAAAAACGACACGGATGCTCATTTTGCCGGAGGGATGTTGCCAGAAAACGGATAGATGATTTTCTGATGGATTCGACGGGACAGTCCCGTAAACCTGGTATTCGATGTCAAAAAACTTGGCGGAATTGAACCAGATGCCCGGATCGTAAGCTACTTTTTTATCACAAATATTGTAAGCCACGGTTTCGCCCATCATCCGCCCGGTGTACCAGATAGCTTCAACCGCCTTCCGGCCCGGCGATGGATTGCGGAGCTGCGCACAATCTCCCGCCGCGTAAATATCGGGCATCGAGGTTTCCAGAAAATCATTGACCAGTACACCTTTTTCGGTTTCGATGCCTGATCCTTCGAGAAAAGCAATGTTCGGACTAACGCCGACTGTCAGGCCCACAAATCCGCATTCGATGACCTCGCCTTTTTTCGTGATCACCCCTTTCACATGGCCTTTGCCATCGTCTATGATCTCTTTCAACTCAGTTTCGAGCCGAAGGTCGATCCCGTGTTCGCGGATATGGCGGTTGACCATTTTGGCTTCTTCTTCCGGCAAAACCACATCCCAGAAATTCTTTTCCCTGATGAGCATCGTCACCGGAATGCGCCGCGAATGAAACATCTCGGCCATTTCGATGCCGATCAATCCTCCGCCCACGACCACTGCCCGTTGAAGGCCTTTGCTCGCGGCATTCATAGCTTCCAGATCCTGGAGGCTGTATAACCCCTGTACGCCTTTCAAATCCTGCCCGGGCCAGTCAAATTTATTGGATATTGAACCGCAGGCAATGAGGAGTTTGTCGAAGTTCAGGGGAGCGCGATCTTTCAGGATCAGTCTTTTACCTTCAGCATCCACGGTCTCGACATGAGCTTTGAGCAGGCCGATGCGGTTCTTTTCCCAAAACCAGTCTTCATAAGGTTTGGTATCCTCAAATCGCGTATGCCCCATGTAAATATACATCAGCGCCGTCCTCGAAAAAAAATGATCCGATTCGGCTGAGATGATCGTAATACGATGGTCGCTCAACTTCCGGATAAATCGCGCTGCCGTGACGCCGCTTATCCCGTTACCGATGATGGCAATGTGCATGCGGGAGGTTTTTTATTAAAAAAATCAGTCGGGGTAAGATAAACAATCGTAGGAAAAGTTGTGTAAAATGAATGATTTTGGACTACTAAAATTCAATTCTGCTTTTGACCCAACAAAATTTAATAACCGAATTCATCTTAAGAAATTGATTCAACTCGCCGGGTACTCGACATAATTCCGAGGCGTTTCAAAGAGCCGGACGGTGAGATCGTATTTCTGATCCAGATGTGCGCGGAGGATATTCCAGATGACGTAACAGATGTTTTCAGCGGTAGGGTTCAGGTTTTGAAATTCTTCGGTATCGAGGTTGAGATTTTTGTGGTCAAACCGCAGTTCCACCTGTTCCCGGATGAGGTCTTTCAGGATTTTCAGGTCGATGAGGAATCCGGTTTCGGGATTGACCTCACCGCTCACTTTCACTTCCAGTTCGTAGTTGTGGCCGTGGTAATTGGGATTGCTGCAAAGCCCAAAAACCTGGCGGTTTTTTTCGTCCGACCACTTTGGATTATACAGCCGGTGGGCGGCGTTGAAGTGAGCGCGTCTGAAAACAGAAATCCTCATTGGTGATTTTTTTTAATGGTTTAAAAAATTAACAAAAAATCCACCTTGTGGTTGAAAGCAGCAGCATGAAAGGGTTACATTCATCAGGGGAAAGTCAATTTTTCAGTCTTCGCCAAATTTTATAAACTGTCAAATAAAATACTTAATTTTACCCGCATGTCAGCAATGGCTTCGATACATGAATTCAAAGTAGAAGGAATAGACGGAAACGAAATTGATTTTTCCGGCTTCAAAGGTAAAAAAATAATGGTGGTGAATGTAGCCTCCGAATGTGGATTCACCTCCCAATATCAGCAGTTGCAGGAGATTTATGAAACGTTTAAAGATAAATTGGTGATTGTCGGTTTTCCCAGCAATGATTTCGGAAGCCAGGAACCCGGCACAAATGCTGAAATAAAAACCTTTTGTTCGTTAAATTTTGGGGTCACTTTTCCAATGGCTGCCAAAATATCGATTATAGGAAAAAACAGCCATTTCATTTACAAATGGCTTACCAACAAGACAGCAAATAAAAAATCAGACAGCGAAGTAAAGTGGAATTTTTATAAATATTTGCTTGACGAAAACGGACAATTAGTTGATTTTTACCCTTCCTCTGTAGATCCTTTTGATGATAGAATAATTGATTGGATCAACGCTTAAATCCTTCACTATTTTTTAGTATCCCGGCCATTGCGTCCTAATATATTTTAACGACTTTGAAGGGATGCAATTTAAAAATATCATTGGCCAAAACAGTGTAAAAACCCAACTGAGGTTTTCTGTCGATTCCGGCAGAATTCCGCATGCCCAGCTTTTTCTTGGCCCGGAAGGGAGCGGAAAACTGGCGCTTGCCATAGCCTTTGCACAGTATGTTTTATGCGAAAATAAGTCCGGCGAAGATTCCTGCGGACAATGTATTCCCTGCACGAAGGTGGGAAAATTGATCCACCCCGACTTGCATTTTTCCTATCCGTTTATCGGCGCTGAAAATACCAGCAACAAATTTTTGGATGCCTGGCGGCAAGCCATTGCCCAAAATCCTTACCTGGATATCAACCAATGGTTGCAATCCATCGGAGCGGAAAACAAGCAGGGGAACATCAACAAACTCGAATGTGTGAATATTCTGAGAAAACTGAGCCTGAAATCCTTCGAAAGCAATTACAAAATCCTCATTATGTGGTTGCCCGAATACCTCGGGAAAGAAGGAAACCGGTTGCTCAAGCTCATCGAAGAACCGCCGGATAATACGCTTTTTGTACTCGTGGCAGAAAACCAGGAGCTTATTCTCAATACCATTTTGTCGCGCTGCCAGATCGTGAAGATCAACCACCTGACCGACGATGAGATCACGCAGGGGCTAAGCTCGAAATTTGGCTTTGAACAAACGAAAGCCCAATCCATTGCTTACCTCGCCGACGGCAATTTCAATGAAGCCCTGAAGATCGCTGAAAACCAGGAAAACGACAACTCGAAACTATTCCTGGAATGGCTTCGGAAATGCTACATCGGCAATGGCGCTGCAATGGTGGAATGGGTCGCGCGATTCGATGCCATAGGAAGAGAAAATCAAAAGCAATTTCTGCGTTACGCCCTGCATTTTATGCGGGAATACCTGGTGGTGAAAATGACCGGAAATGATAAGCTCCGGCTTCAACCTGATGAATTGGAAACAGCGCTCAACCTTACAAAAGTCATTGAATTCGGGCAAATCCAACAGATCACAAAATTGCTCGACGATTGTTTTTACTTTATTGAACGGAATGCCAATCCAAAAGTGCTCCTTTTGGATGCTTCGATTGAAATGAATAAAATTTTAAAAAATAAAGTGTTGGCAGGAAAATAAATAGAACGCAACAAATGCCGAAAACTTCCAACCAATAACTTTTAAATTATAAACTATAATCAAATGGGTTGTACAGGATGCTCTACTGCAAAAGGCGGAAAACCCAATGGCTGCCAAAGCAACGGCGGATGTTTGACAGGAGGTTGCAACAGAATGAATACTTATGATTGGCTGGCAATCAAAGATATCCCCGACTACGATGATTTTGATGTTGTGGAAGTAAGTTTCAGCAACGGATCGCGAAAAAGTTTTTACCACAATCCCACTCACACCAAAGCCCTGATCGGCGACATGGTAGTGGTGGAAGCAGCCAGCGGTTATGATATCGGGCAGATTTCACTCACTGGTGAACTGGTTCGAATGCAAATGAAAAAAAAGCGCACCAGCGAAGATGCTATCATGCAATCGGTGCTCCGCGTAGCCAACGAGCGGGACCTCGAACGCCTCGAAGAAGCCCGCAATCTCGAAATGGAAACGATGGTCAGGTCGAGAGCCATCGCCAAGTCCCTCAATCTTGAAATGAAGGTCGGTGATGTGGAATACCAGGGCGACAAACGCAAAGCTACCTTTTATTACACCGCCGAAGGCAGAGTGGATTTTCGGGAACTCATCAAGCTGTACGCAAAAGAATTCAAGGTAAAAATCGAAATGCGGCAGATCGGCGCCAGGCAGGAATCTGCCCGGATCGGCGGAATTGGCTCTTGTGGCCGGGAGCTTTGTTGCTCTACCTGGCTCACGGATTTCAAGTCCGTTTCCACCTCGGCAGCGCGTTATCAAAACCTTGCGATCAATCAATCCAAGCTGTCTGGCCAATGCGGAAGGCTCAAATGCTGCCTGAATTATGAACTCGATACCTACATGGACGCATTATCTCATTTTCCTAAAAACGCCGATAAGCTAATCACTGAAGAAGGAACGGCATCGCTCCTCAAAACCGATATTTTCAAAGGCGTGATGTATTACGTTTACGACACGGGAGGTAATAAAGGCAAATTTTATACGCTTTCCCTCGAAAGGGTAAGGGAGGTGGTCGCGCTCAATAGAAAAGGAGAAAAACCCGCAGACCTCTCGGATATCAATATTCCAATCATCGAAGTAGAGAAAGCTGCGGATTACGATGCCGATGACCTCACCGGCGTAGTTGAATTGCCTCCGGAAGAAAGAAAAAAACGCAAAAGAAACCGCAACCGGAATCGCAACCGCAATCGTAAACCCGACCAGCAAAAGCAAGACCGGCCAAAATCCGACCGGCCAAAACCGGATCGGCCAAAACCGGATCGGCCAAAATCCGGCAACGTTCGTCGCGATAATAAAAAGAAAAGATGATCAGAGGTTGATTGGTTTTTTGGGTTGACTAAGTTTATTGAGTTTATTAAGCTATTGGGCAATTGGCAACTAGCAACAAATTAGCAATCGTGTGTCGACACAGGCGGTATCAGCACATTAACACATTAACAAATCAGCACATCAGCACATCAACACATCAACACATCAACACATCAGCAAATCAATGAAATACGATATTACAGTGATCGGCTCCGGCCCGGGAGGGTATGTAGCGGCGATCAGAGCCAGCCAGTTAGGTTTAAAAACTGCAATTATCGAGCGATACCCGGCGCTTGGCGGCACTTGCCTCAATGTCGGCTGTATCCCGTCAAAAGCGCTGCTCGATTCATCCGAACATTTTCACAATGCCAAAGAAAAATTTTCGCTTCACGGTATCGACCTGAAAGACCTGAAAGTGAACATGCCTCAGATGATCCGCCGCAAGGATGAAGTGGTGACGGAAAATGTAAAAGGCGTTGAGTTTTTGATGAAAAAAAATAAGATCGATGTTTATCACGGTCATGGCAGTTTCGTATCGGCAAATAAGATAAAAGTAACAAAAGAAGGTGCCGACGACATAGAATTGGAAACTACCAAAACGATCATCGCCACCGGTTCAAAGCCCATTACCCCGGCAGCTTTTAATTATGATAAAAAACGGGTGATCACCTCGACAGAAGCCCTCAACATCGCCAAAGTCCCCAAGCGGATGGTCATCATCGGCGGCGGTGTTATCGGGCTGGAACTCGGTTCTGTCTTTGCCCGCCTGGGCACACAAATCGACGTGATAGAATTTCTCGATCAGATCATCCCGACCATGGATCAGGATTGCGGCAAAGAGTTGCGGCGTTCGCTGAAAAAACTTGGGATGAATTTCCATCTGGGGCATGCGGTAACTTCGGTGAAAGGGACGAACAGTTCCGTTACCGTAAATTATAAAAAGAAAAATACCGACGAGGAATTGACTATCAAAGCGGATTACTGCCTCGTCGCTATCGGAAGAAAACCTTATACCGACAAGCTCGGTTTGGAAAACGCAGGTTTAAAAACCGACGAAAACGGCAGGATCGAAGTTGACGGAAACCTGGAAACCAATGTCAAGGGAATTTATGCCATCGGGGATGTGATCAAAGGGCCGATGCTGGCTCATAAAGCCGAAGAAGAAGGGGTTTATGTTGCCGAGATCATCGCCGGCCAGCAACCGCATATCGACTACAACCTGATTCCCGGTGTAGTTTACACCTGGCCGGAAGTAGCAGGTGTGGGAAAAACGGAAGCAGAAATAAAAGCTGCCGGCATTCCGTATAAAACCGGAAAATTTCCTTTCAAGGCTTTGGGCAGAGCGCGAGCCAGTACGGACACCGATGGAATGGTTAAAATAATCGCACATTCGGAAACCGACGAAGTGCTGGGCATCCACATGGTGGGAGCGCGGGTGGCAGACATCATCGCCGAGGCGGTAGCTTTGATGGAGTTCCGGGCTTCAGCAGAAGACATTGCCCGCATCTGCCATGCGCATCCGACTTACACCGAAGCGGTAAAGGAAGCTGCTCTCGATGCTACCGCAAAACGTTCTTTACATTCGTAAAAATAAAACCAGCAGCAAGTGATTCAATACTTGCTGCTGGTTTTACAGGGCAAAAGGGTAGTAGTGGTTCTCCTGAACGATCTCGGTGTAGCCGCCGGGCGATGAGGCTACTTCTATGATGCCATTATTATTCAGGTCGGCAAAAGAAACCCTGGCATTGCCCAAGTGGTCGGTGATGGTGTATTGATATACAAAACCGTTGGCATTATCAAGTACCCTGCCGTGCTGATGATAAATAGTTTCGCGGTCGCCATCAACGTATTCGCATATCCCGGCATAATCCCGCGTTACGGTTGCCCCGCCGGTTGGCGTCACTTCCATCTTCAGCTTATTTCCTGCGGCATCGTACCAAAATTCTATTGTTCCAAGGGTATGTACTATCCGAGTTGGAAGGTTTAAATGGTTATAGGTTATCGTGATTTGCTTATTGGGTTCTTCAATGATATTTCCATTTTGATCATAATCAAATGCTACTGATCCCTCCGGCGGCACCGGACTGACTTTAAAGCCTTTTACAGGAGACCCGAATTCATCAATAGTTTGAAGTTGATTCGTGCTGCTGGAATAGTGATAGTCCATGTCGTCAATTAATCCAAACTCAAATCCAGCGTGCGTTCCTGACGAAAACTAAATTGCGGGGGTTGGTTTAGTTGCCTGCTCCACTCACTCCGCATACACAAAAAAGCGCCGCAGCCCCGCCCGACCCGCCCGACTGCTTCATGCGGGCGGGCCGGGAACGGGCGGGTTTCGCCGCGCCGCCTTTCTTTTTCTATGATGCCATGCTCCGGTTTTCGCAAAACAGACTTTTGCGGACACCGCGACGCAGGCGCAGCCTACGCCGAACGGGGTCAACCCTCGTGAACCGCCCAATTGCCGGATCATACATCCTTGCCCCATAGCTCAACCAGTTCAGTCCCAGTTCCTCCTCCACCTCCTTTCCATTATACAAATAATCCGCTCGTGGATCGGTTAGTGCAGCTTGTCGTGAATAAGGGTTTGCAAAGGTGACGCGATCAGATTATTTTTCAAAGATGGATGCATCTATAACTTCTTCTAAATTATAATTGATCCTATATGTAACTCCATTTTTTTTAATCACATCTCTGTATACAGTTATTTTTTCAATTAGCTTACCTGATTTCATTAGGTCAATAACATATGTAGGGTAAACTATAACCAACTCTTGTTTGTTAAATTTGGTTTTATTTATGGTTTTAATTAATTGAGATTTCTTATTGGGTTTTATTTCTACAATTTCATTCTTTCCTGACTTCATTGAATATATAACAATGTCATCAGCATTATTACTGTTATAGCAACAACATACTAAAATGCATATTATTAGTGGATAAAACTTCATGTTTGTGGATATTTATTTGAACTATCTATTCAGCATTTTTCTGGCTCGACTCCAAGCTTGTGGATTTAATATTGCTCCATCAAGAAATTTATTATGAACTCTAACTCCTGGATTTCTAATTATATGAGCTTCTTGCAATTTTGCTGAAGCTCTATACAAAGCATTTGGAGTGACTGATAGATGTCTCCCAAGTTTCTCATCAGCATCTAATTTTTCACCCGAAGCAATTTCAACTCCTATGCTTGCGAAAGTAGAACAATTAAATGAAATGCCATTATAATTCACCTTTGATTCACCGATACTAGATAGTGCATCTTTAACTAATTGATCTCCAACCTCTTCTGTTGGGAATCCAATAATGCCATCGGGTTTGTGGGGCTCAGCTCCATTTACAGTAAAATTCATTAAATCTTCAGCAGAACCAATTATTTGTCCTTTTCCATCTTCTTGATACCTTGCAATAACATCTTCCCTGAAATCTTTAGCTGCCACTTCTCCTCCTGGCCATAAGTCATAATAAGTATATGTACCATCAGTCTTTCCATCTTTATCATAATTATTAACAGCGATACCTGCATGACCTGTTTCTCCATCTGCGGTTGCCCATATTAATAGATAAGTACTATCTCCATTAACATCAATATTAATGATTGGACTATTGCCTGCGTAGGCATAAGGAGTCTGAAAAGCAAATTGATCTGCATATCTATCAACACCTGTAAATCTTCCGGTGGCGGGGTCTAAATATCTTGCTCCAAAGGCTAACCAATCCAATCCCAGTTCCTCCTCCAATTCCTTTCCGTTATACAAATAATCTGCCCGCGGGTTAGTAAGGTTCTTCCAAGTCCCATCGAGCTGCATCCCAAAAGGGTAGTAGTGATTTTCCTGAACGATCTCGGGCTATACTCCGGCCAGAGGCCTCAACAATACTGCACACCACCTCAGAGAGGTGGCGCGAACGGGGGAAGTTGAAAAAATGCTTGAGGTACTTTACATCCTCTTTTTATTGTTTAAAAAAAGTTTTAAAATCTGCATCTTCTCTTTTATGCTGGCTTGAAAGACTATACATTTCAAATTCTTCCAAGCCTATTCCTCCTTCATACCTTTTTACATAAACTGATTCTACTTTTAATTCTTTATCAAAATGTACCCAGATCATTAGGTAATCTCTGAAGCCAACAACACCCCTGGAATAGGTAAAAG
>CAZKDA010000069.1:5581-21132 GCA_964551455.1 uncultured Saprospiraceae bacterium | reverse complement strand
GGGGTTTCAAAATCATTGATCTGCTCTTTGCGGTAATCGTACCAGGTGTGTGTTGTTTTGAACTTACCCGCTTTTTTCAAAGCATGCACCATCGCGTCGTCGGGCGAAGTATTGACGATCAGGTGGAAGGGGAGTTCAGCCAGAGATTTCTGAACTGAGTTGAACTGGCCGTCGTATTCCTTGTAAAATTTTTTGGCTTCAAAACCCGGATCCGATGGCGCGACGTTAGGAATGACCGTGTAGCGTTGCATGATGTAATAAAGGTTGCCTTCGTTGGTTTTGTCGAAAGGTATTTTTTCCTTTTTGAGCTCTCCGGCCAGCGTTTTGGCAAATTGCCGGTAAAGCGATGGCCCGCCGTCTTTTACGGTTGAGATTTCCGGGCCGAGCAACAAAATACAGGAGCCGTTATTGATGGCTTCAAGCAGGTTGTTCCATTGTCGGGGTTCGAGTGACATAGAGGTTGGTTTTTGTGTTTTTTTAGTCGAAACGGGTTTTTGTTTTGCCTTTCTTTTTAGATTGAGTTGATTGGGCCTGTCACGCCAGCAGCGTGGCCGTTGGCAGTGGCATGCAAGTCGGGGTTGATTAGCAAATTAGCAAATTAGCAAATCAGCAAATTAGCAAATCAACACATCAACCCATCAATCCAGTTTCCCCTCAATCCTTTTCAACCTGGCTTCGGTAGCCGGCCCGGCCAAACCCGCTGCTCGAACCTGGGTGTTGAAATTTTCGATCTTTGTTTCATTATTATTTTTTTTCAAAGCGCCGGGGCTGGATTGCTCCAGCAAATAAATGACCTGGTATATGCTGTTTTGATTTTCCTGGTTGACCTTGTCCTTCGAAACTTCGAGAATTTCGGAGATCATGGCAGGATCGTCTTTGTAATTTTCAGTGAGGGTGCGCCGGGCAGCCACGCGCCGGGATTCATCTTTTGAGTACAATTCGTTGATCAGGGTTTTTCGCCTTCCGGTTTGTATCTTTTCCAGTTCCTGCCTGGCTTTGGCGCCGGAATTATTCAAAGCCTGTTCAAGATCGGCTTTGGTTTTTTCGAGTTCTTCCCGTTGGTGCAGGAGCGCGGTTTGCTGCATGACGAGGGTATCTTTGAGCAGCAACAGGCTGTCCCTTGCAACTTCCGCTACTTTTTGCAATCGTTCGGCGGTGTCCTTTGCCCGCTCGGCTTCTTCGTAATAATTGATGACATAGACGAGGCCGATCACGCTGGCTACGGCGATCAGGAAATTGACGACGCCGAAGATGAGCGCTCTTTTCCGTTTTTTCTGGTAGCGGATCCTTTCGCGGATCTCCTCCATGCGGGCTTCGCCGATCTTGCGTTTTTGCAAAGCGTCCAGGATGGGTTCGACGAGGGTATCGTGGCTGATCTCGTAAGTCCGGCCAAGCCTTGTATCTTCGGGGCGGAGCAAGCGGCTGGTCAACAATTTTTCGAGCAGTTCATCGCTGATGTTGAAAGATTCTTTGACTACAGCCTCTGCAATTCCGATGCGTCTTTTGTTTACGATCAGGCCTTCTTCCAGGAGCAGCCTTGCAGCCTGTTGGTCTTCGTTGGTACCGAGCAGGGAAATCTGCGTAGTGTAATAATTTTTCAGGATGCCCTTGATCCCTTCCTCGCCGCCGAGAAAATCGGGTGTGACTTCGACATTTTGTTTGCCTTCTGTTTGAAGTTTGTAAACATTTCTTTCAATATATTGACATACGATCTGCAACTGGAACGATTCGATCTCGCCAAACTCGTTGGTCAGTTCCGCCTGAATTTTTTCAATGGTTTCGGGTGAAAAGCTGAATGGATTTGTAAGAAATTCATCTCCGGCGAGGGCGGCAGGTTTTACGATGGCATCTTTGGCCTGCTGCGCGTGGAGTGGTTTCAACTCGTAGCGGTTTTGCAGGATCGCAGGGATTTCGAAGCGCATTTTATGCAGTTCGCTCATGCGGTCGGAACGAATGGCAAAGACGATTTTTACATCCGGAGGCTGGAACCAATCGAGCAATTCTTTGCTTCTTTCGTTTCGGGGGATGCGGCTGAGGGCTTCTTCAATTTCATAGGGCATGCGCTGTTCTGTCAGGTCGCCGATGAAAGCGCTGAATTCTTCCTGCACGATTTTCGGATGATTGAACAATTCTTCAAACTGATCGAAGATCAATACAGGCGTTGCGCGTTTGCCGTTAATGGTGAAAGTCGAGGCTTTGAGAGTCTCCCAGATTTTGTTGCTGGTTTTGTTACCAAATTTTTCAAAAAGGGCTTTGTCGGTGTATTTTTCGAGTATATTCAAAACCGTTGCGGAAGGCGAAAGGCCTGTATCCTGTAGGCGGATCAGGATGGGAAAATAATGCTGTTTCAACAGCAATGGCCCGACGCCGGCTTTCAGCAAGGAAGTTTTGCCCAACCCTGATTTTCCGAAAAGAACCACAAGCGGTTTGATCTTTACCAGGTTGAAAAGCTCGTCAATTTCTTTGCTTCGACCATTGAAAAGTATCTGGTCGTCGGCTTCAAATGATCTTATTCCGGGATAGCGGTTTTTTCTCTGGGGCATGTTCGAAGAAGTGTTCTGGTTCCAAATAAACCTGGCAGTAGTCTGTTTTTTTTCAGATTAGAATAAATTTAGATATTTTTTTGTATTTCTGAAAATTCCGCCCGGAAAATATAAGCAGAGTGAACGGTGAACATTAAAAAGTGAACAGTGAACAGAAAACTGTGAACAGTGAAAGCAAATCAACAAATCCGCAAATTAGCAAATCCGCAAATCCGCAAATCCGCAACTTAACAAATTAACAAATTAACCCATCAACAAATTATCACTTTCAGGGTATTGTCCTGCGGCAGCAAACCCATTAATTTTGGAACCTCATTCTCCCCCTTACCTTGTAAATTTTCTCTTCCCCAATTATTTTTTAACCAAAACCTACATTTTACCATGAACACAAGATTTACACGAAAAGTGTCTTTCAAGGACATCCTATTCCTTTTATTCTCCATTCTCCTTTCAACTTCAGGAAACTTGTTCGCTGGCTCCACAGGTGGAGGCGACTGCGACAACGAGATCACCGTAAAAGGTTATGTAAAGAAAATAGTTTATAACAAAGGCGTAGATCACGCTTCAAAGATCAAAGGCTCGCCCGATGGCCATGCTGCCCGGTTTTATAAAAAACACGACAAGCTGGTCGTTAAGCTGGATCACGAGGTTAAGAAAAACCAGGAGATCAGCATCGTCTGGAAGAAAAGAAACCACGGACATCCAAATGCCGAAGCAAAATTGAAAGTGTATGAATCGAAAAACGGTTATCACTGGACTTACAATAAAACCTTGACCACCAAGGTGAAAAACAACTACATCGTACACAAGATCAAGTTGAAAAACAAAGCAAAATATCTGAAACTGATCAATGACTTTCCTGGTCATCACAACTGCACCGGTTTCCTGGTGGATGCGCTGAAATATACCTTCAAAGTTTGCGACGACGTTTGTCCCGATGGCCCCGAACCAGGCACGCCATGCGATGATGGCAACTCGCTGACTTACGACGATATGATCAACGACAATTGCGAATGCGAAGGTACGCCGGTTGAAGGAGGTACATTCGATGTTTGCGCAGCCATCAACAACAGTCGTGACGACGCCGAAGAAGCGCCATCAGGTGCAGTGAACACAACAAGCAGCGACCTCGAGCTGACCTATGACAATGCCCTTGCCGGTCACCAGGTGGTCGGTATGCGATTCACAGGATTGAACATCCCGCAGGGCGCTACTATCATTTCTGCAAAAATCCAATTTACCGCTGATGCAACGATCGATGTCGATCCTTGTGACCTCAACATTTATGGAGAAGCCAGCGACAATGCAGCTGCCTTCGACAATTCCCAAGGAAATATCAACAGCCGACCGAAAACCGGCGCTTCGGTGTTTTGGCAACCTGAAGACTGGATGGCTATCGGCGACCGTAACGCTGAGCAATTGACCAAAGATATTTCTGCGGTGATCCAGGAAATCGTCGATCGCGACGGATATACCGAAAGCAGCGCACTGGCAATTATCATCGACGGTATCGGCAAGCGCACTGCCGTTTCTTACGATGGTAACCCCAACCAGGCTCCTGAACTTTGCATCTCTTACCAGATCGGTTGTACGGACAGCGACAATGATGGCGTTTGCGATGAAGACGACCTCTGCGAAGGATTCGACGACAATATCGATGTCGATAACGATGGCATTCCGGATGCCTGCGACGAATGTATCAATGAAAAGAATTTTTCAGGAAATGCGAAAAAAGTATTGCTGAACTGGGGCGTTCACAAACACTCAAAAATACTGGGTTCACCTGACGGACATGGCGCAGAGTTTTTCGATCATGGTGACCTCCTGATCGTTCAACTTTCAGATATGGTACACAAAGGACAGAAGATCACCGTCACCATGAAAAGAAGAGATTACAACTCGACGTATTCCGGGCCATCGCAATTGAAAGTTTATGAATCCAAAAACGGTTACCACTGGTATTACAACAAAACCCTCATCACAGAAGTGAAGAGCTATTATGTTGAAAAAATGTTTACGGTGGATCGCGACGTCAAATACCTGAAACTGGTGAACGGTTCAAACTGCTGGAATGGCTCTCCTGACTTTTACGTCGATGCCGTCAGCTATGAATACAGATTTTGCGACGAAGTGGATTTTTGCCCCAATGCTCCGGAGCCAGGCACTCCATGCGATGATGGCAATCCGAATACCGTTAACGACATGATCCGGCCAAGCTGCGAATGCGAAGGGATCGAGGTTGTTAACTTCGACATTTGTAAAAAAGTGGACAGCAGCAGTGACGATGCCGAAGAAGACCTTTCCGGTAACGTCAACCTCACCAGCGGCGACCTGGAGTTGATCTACGACAACAGCATTGGCGACCAGATCGTCGGCGTCCGGTTTAACAACCTCAACATCCCTAACGGCGCCATCATCAACAACGCTTATATCAATTTTACAGTAGATGCAACCATCGACGTTGACCCTTATAAGTTATACATCTACGGCGAAGCCAGCGCTGACCCCGCTACTTTTGCCAATTCCTTTGCCAACATCAGCAGCCGGCCATTCACCGATGCCAACGTCGTTTGGGAACCGGAAGACTGGACAGCTATCGGCGCCACCGAGCGATCTGCCGATATTTCGGCAATCCTCAAGGAACTCGTTGATCGCCCAGGTTATACACATGCCAGCTCATTCGTCTTTATCATCGAAGGCATCGGAAAACGCACGGCCATTTCTTTCAATGGTTCTGCCCACCTTGCTCCCGAGCTTTGTGTGAATTACAGCGCACCGATCGATCCTGATGGATTGGCTGACAGTTCAGATGACGATAGCATGTTCGACGATTCTTTCGGCGTCAACATGGACGATGATCCGGATTTCAGAAGCGATTTCGATAACAGTGCCCACGAAGATGCACCTGAATTGGTTATGGTTGCCCCGACCGATCTTGGCGTATTTCCGGTGCCTACTGCCGGCAATCTTTTTGTAAACATGGCAAAGCACGCGGGCAAACCTGCACGCCTTACGGTTTACAACCAGCTCGGCCAACTCCGCGAAACCATCGAGATCAATGAAATTCCGGAATCTGCTTTTGAACTGAATGTGAATGATTACATAAACGGTGTTTATTTCCTGTACATCGAAATTGAAGATGCACGTGCGGTTTCAAGGAAATTCATCGTGAGCAGGCTATATTAAAATATACTTCTGGTTTTGTTCCATAAGTCATCCCGTGTAATACGGGGTGACTTATTTGTTTTTGACAGGTTGCTGTTTTAAGATGCTATCTCCGGTAAGGTGTCGATTTCTTATCCTAAACTTAATACAAAATTGTACTTCAACATTGAATACTTTGACTAAAACCGCAAGGTGTGCAACGAAGAACGCAACGAGTGCAATTTGAGTAGTTTTTCCCGTAGCAAATTGAACTTTGGAATCAAAACAAACCTTCGTAGAGCGACCTCAGCGGAATGCCCCGGATTTGCGCATCATAAAAGCGCGAGTTGTGGAAATTGAAAGTGATCTTGGTGTTGAAACGGTTGGCGGCGAGAAATTCATCCATGATCTTTTGAACTTTTTCCGGATCAAAGCCGGCTTCGGAAAATAGCGCGCTGTCCATAAAAACCAGTGGCGTTTCCAGGAAATCAAAAGCCTTTTCATGTTCAAAATCGTACAGCCGAAAGCCAAATCCCGTCCCGCAGCGAAACCCCAACCGATCAGCATAACCCAGACTCGAATCTTCTTTTAATCCAAGCTTTTCAATAATGCGAGGAGTGTGTGGAAACGAAAAACGCAGGAAGTGTTGCCGCGTGATCCTGACCGCTCCACCAGTGATATTTTGCAGTTGTTGCAACTCATCAGCAAATAATTCAGCGTCTTTCCAGGATTCATAACTCGGATGGATACCGATGGTATATCCCCGCGCTTTACTTATTGAAATCACTTTTTTGAAAACCGGAAGTTGCGGATCGTTGAAGTTGTCAAAAGGCGATTTGCCACTCATTAAAAAATAGATCGCTTTTTCGGGTTCCATTTCCGTTCGCAGCATCCATTCGAAGGTATCGTAGGGATTTTTTTCGTGTCGGCTTTGCCAGATTTTCAGCGCCGATGTGACGCTCCCTCTTTTTAATACTGCGCCGCCCATTGATCTGAGGGTATGAAAAAGATCGTTTTTCTTTTCGATGAAATCGATATCGTGGGTGATGCGTATCCTGGTCTTTTGATCTTTCAATTCAATGCCCAGCGCTTTTACGAAGTTTAACACCAGATGATCCACAACGGGAATTCGGTGCATTCCGTTTTTCACCAAAAACTGTTGCCGGGCATCCATCCTGCCGTGGTTATCTTCGCGCCCATTTAGATAATGCCATTCTTCAAAACGGGAAATATGGAAAAAGATCGTTTCGATGAGATCGAACTGAAAGCGCCCTTTGCGGATGAACTCTTTTTTTTCTCTTGGCTGGTTTTCAACGGAATAGACAAAGTTATTATCCAAAAAATAGGTGTTGGCGACCAGCGATTCAAAAGGTGGGACTTTAGCGGAAAAAAACTGCTCATTCGCCGGAATAAAAAAACCGCCAGGCTGCTCCATTCCATAGGCGATCTTTATAGTCACAGCCTCGGATACCTGCCTTGTGAACTGCAACTTTCCATCGACAAGGGAATGTTTTTCAATAAAATCCAGCACATAATCGATCCGGTAGCGGAACCGGTGAATCGCATCTTGAAACAGAATGGTGATCATTGCTCAGGTTTTTTCATTCATCTTTCTCTCAGTACGTTTGCCATCCGGAAGAGTAAATTCCCGGGTTTATAAATTTTGAAATACGGGGTCAATGTTCCGCCGAAGCTCCTGAAGACCGGCTCGACATTCGGCATCATGCTTCCCTCGAAGTCGAAGGATCGTTGCATCGATGCTGCCAGTTCGATCCCTTTCCAGAGGAGCCATTGCACGGCGCCGCTGCTGCGCAGCCTGGTGTCGGCGCCCAGCATCAGATTGTAAACCGTGACATTATCCCAAGCCATGTAAATCGCGGCGTGGTAGTTTTCCGAACGATCTTTGGCCAGCAGTATTTTGCGCTGGTTTCGTTGGCTGAGTGCCGCATCAAGGTTCTCCAGCAAATCAAAGGAATAAGGCAATGCTTTGCCCTGCCGCTCGAAAGAGAGTTGATTGATTTTATAAAACAACTGTAGGTCATCCGTTTCGATGATCTCCAGCGCTCTTTGAGCTTTTGCTATTTTATTCCGCGTACTGCTTTCTATTTTCTGAAACAAAGTATCCGGATCGAAGGGTTGCAAAAGCCGGTAAGTATAGCGGGTTGTTTGCCGGAACCCTTTCCAGTAGAACGGGAGCCAGTTGGTCATTTGCGGTGGGTGGCTTTGTGCATAATATGAGAATGGCGGAAGCTGTTCGATGAGCTCTGTCATCACTTTTTTTTCAAAGCTCAACCGCGAAGATTCCTTTTCCAGGTTTTGCGGATAACACAGCCATGCGCCACAAGTTGGCGTCAGCACAGGATTCAGGATAACCGGAAAGCCAAAATACTTTCGCAGGTTGAACGGCAGCACTCCAATGATCTCACCGCCATTATCGCATACCATGCACACCTCCCAGGTTCCGTTTGTGCACACCACATCCAGCCACCAATCCTGCATAAAGAGGGGCAGCCCGTGATGGTGTCCGCAAAAATTCCGGTATTCTTTTTTATTTTGTGGCCAGTGGGTCATTGATTTTTTTGATGGGCAAAGATAGGGGTTTTGGAAGGTGATTTTGTTTGAGAAGCAGTAACATTTGATAAAAGCAGGGAAAGTGATCTATGTCAAATTACTTTAGAGTATGTTTAAACTTCCATCAATTGGCTGCAAGCGGCCAATTTTATTCTGTACTGCGTTAAAAAGCCTCGCCGTACCTTCCAGGTACGTCTGCGTTTTTTGCCTTGTTCATAATAAAATTTGCTCGCTTTCGCTCAATCATGAAAATTTATACATACTCTAGAATTGTGAAAATGCAATCGAATAAGTACATGGAAAATAGAATTGTAAGCGGAATAATAATATTGTGCTTTTTTTTGATTTTTAATTCATTGGAAGGTGCGGCAAATTGGTATGAGATAAAGAGTTTTCTTAAAACTGAAGACTATGATAAAGCATTAATTTATGGATTGACCTACTGGGCAGCTTTGTTGTCACTTTTCGTTTTAATTTTTCACACCAACAGGAAAATAAATATACTGGGCTATATGCTCATTTTTTGTTCTGTCGGAATTGAATATTGCTACAAGAAGTTAAATGGTGAAGGACTTACTTATGAAGATGTGTTACTCATTTTCCAAAATATTGGATTCGGCTTAGAATCCGAAGTATTAAAAACATATTTTCCAATAATATTTTCTTCGATATGGATTGCTTTTATTACCGTGATAGCAATGATCGTTTTGCGCTTGATCTTTAAAGGCATTCGTGTACAAAAGAAAAGATATTTTTTAATTCCGGTTCTTGTTTTTTTTGTTGTCAGCTACATCATTTACATCAGCAATGCTAATCGTTTAGCCTATCCTTTACCATACAAAGTTCCGGCTCTCTTGCTATATACCAGTCAAAAAAGTTTGTATAGCGGAAAACGGGATCCTGTTTTTTTACACCCGGTCAGCAAACCTTTTGCAAAGCATATCGTGTGGATTGTTGATGAAAGTGTTAGGCCGGATAAACTTCAAATCAATAATTTTTCAAAAGAGACCACCCCTTTTTTAAAGTCTATACAGGATTCTATATTAAACTATGGAGTCGCCAGTTCTGGTTCAGTGTGCAGCGATTATTCCCACATAATGCTGGTGAGTGGTTTGGGAGTTAAGGAACTGCCGGATCATGGAGGAACTGCACGAAAAAAACCGACAATTTTTCAATATGCCAACCACCATGATATGGTATCAAATCTTATCTATTCTCCAGGGTACGAAGATGTTCCTAAAGGCTATATGACACAGGATGATTTTTATCACATCAAACATAAATTTCATACAAAAAAGACATTTCCGAACGCAGAACCATATTTATTAGATTTTAAATCGATTGACATGCTGGAGGAAATCGTAAACACTCACACGTCTTCTTTTACATATTTTTTAAAATACGGTTGTCATTTTCATTATGAATCTTCTTATCCAGCTAACCGGCGATTCTTTAGCCCCGTTCAGGATATTACATCGTGGAAAAGAAATGACAAAGAGAAATTGTTGAACAGCTATTATAATGCTCTTCGCTGGGAAGTGGACTTTTTTTTTGAAACTTTATACGAGCGCTTTGAAGGCCAGGATGTTTTAATCATATATACTTCCGATCACGGGCAACATTTGATGGAATATCCGAAAATAAAATTGACACATTGTGTAAAAAAAGCTGCTCCCGTGGAAATGGCGGCAGTGCCTTTATTTTTGTTGCCGATGAACCATCGGATCAGAATAGAATTGTCGCACCTTTTTATAAAAGACAATGTTGACCAGGCAAGCCATTTTAATATTTTTCCATCGACCTTAGTTCTTATGGGTTATGACCCGGACGAAGTCAATAAAGCGTATGGAAACTCACTTTTCGATTCTCTTAAAAATACAGAGAGAATTTTTATTAGTGGCGATATTTTCGGAAGAAGCAAGGTGTTTGTAAACAAATTTAATCTTGAAGAGATGAATGATATGAATTATACTACCCACGGGCAGTGAGATGTGCCATCGCTTTTTTTCAAAACCCAACCGTAAAGATTCCGGTATTCCTTTTATTATGTGGCCAGTGGGTCATTGTTTTTATTGATGCACAAAGATAGGGGGGTAGGGAGGTAATTTTGTTTGGGATAAGATGACATTTTCGGAGGGAGGTTTTTAAGGATTAAGTAAACCTTGCAAAACATGATCTAACTTTTCTGCCATGTGTTCCATTGAATACTCTTGCAAGCATTCACTTGCTTTGGCTTTTTTTCCCAGATAGATTTTGTTTTCAATCCAGTTTATAATTTTTTCTGCCAGATCATCGGCATCCATATAAGAATCGGTCATTGGAAGGAGTTGGTTCTCCAGCGGATAAGTATTTGCGATCAGTGATGGAATCCCAAAACGGATCATATCGTTGATGCTTCCGGAGATTTTGGAATATCCCATCCTTTCTTTATAAATATAATATCTGCCATACGCTTTCAAAGGAAGAAGCATAAAATCGCTGGATAATAACCACTGCTCGTATTCAGCCGTTGGAATAAACTTATCAAAAGAAACTACTTCGATTTTATCGCTTGTTAAAACCTGGAAATTCTCAATAATTTTTTTGCCATCTTTTTTAGGTTTACCCAGCAAAACCAGGCGGATATTTTCTTTGAGTTTTTGTTTAAGTTGTAAAAAAGCATGTAAAACCGAATCGTAATCCCGTAACCCAGAAACAACTGTACAAGGGATCGTAATGGTGATCTTATCACTTTGAATTTTCTCTCTTTGGCGATAATAAGCGAAAGGTAAACTCAGCAATTTCAACTGGTCATGTACTTCAAAGGATTCTTTGACATAATCGAGTATGGTTTCAGTTGGAAAAGCAAAGGCAAACACAGTTTTGAGCATTTTCTTTTGATAAAAGTGGAAACGGTTAAACATAACTTTCATCCAGCGCAACCGATCCGGCAAAGGTTGCTGAAAATACAAGGATTGTCCTGGTGCCAAAAAAGCATGAGCGTTATGCACCAGAAGCAAAGTTTTATTCAGTTTTGAAAGTTCGTAAAATGCTTTAAAATGGCTCAGTGCCGTAGTGACAAAAACCAGATCGCAGCCCTGAATTGCTGCGTGACTTGTATAAAGAAATTCCGGAATAGAAGCTTCAGCTTCATTGATATACCAATCGACCTTATCTACCCATCCACAATCTTTTATATTTTCAAACACCGTTTTACTACAAAAAACTATAATATTGTAATCGCCGGCGCTTAGTAAATCGCAATAATGACGAAGCACCTCGTCGTGTTGATAGAGTTCAATGATTGCGATTGTTTTCTTCATTATTCAAACTTATTGATTCGGCTTAAAGATAACAAGCATTGCAGGATCAGATATTATTCTCGGTAATTATTCCTACGTACAACAGAGCATCGCTGCTTAGAAAAGCTATACAAAGCCTTGTGGTTCAAACTTCCAATGATTGGGAGTTGCTCGTCATCGACGATGGCTCAACAGATAACACAAGAGATGTTGTCAATTCATTTGATGATTCAAAAATCCATTATTTCTACCAGCAACACAAAGAAAGAAGCACAGCAAGAAATCTGGGAATTAAAAATGCCAAAGGACAATACATTTGTTTTCTGGATGATGATGATTATTTTTTGCCGGACCACTTGAAAATCCTTGAAAAAAACATCCGGGAGAAAAATTATCCTGTCGCGATATTTCGAACCGGCATGATTTCAAAGTATAGCAATAAAGTAGTTTTGTCGCCATTCTACGATCCGCAAACCTCAAAACATCCCATTCCATTTTTTCTTAAAAACATGGCAGGTATCCATACCTTGTGCTACCATCGCCAAATTTTAATAAAATATCAGTTTGACGAACGATGGTTTCATTTTCAGGATACCCATTTACTCATCCGTTGCCTTTTAGAATTCCCGTTTTTTCAAGTCAAAGAGCATACTGTAGTTTATGTCCGGTATCCTGAAATGGGATCATTGGGTATTTTTAAATTGGGAAATGCAGAAGACAGAACCGAAAATAATGTCAAGGCAATTAAAGATCTTTTCGAGCAGGGAGGAGAGGATTTGTTAAAATTTTTGCCTGCAAAAACGGAAACTTATCTGGTCGCAAAAAAATACCTGGATCACGCCAACGGCGCATTGTATGTGGGAAGAAAAAAATTGGCAATGCAATATTTTCATCATTCCCTGAAAGTCAGCAAAGGCTGGTTTCTTTGTGCTGCATACCTCAAATTTGTAATCCGTTATTGCCTGGCGATTTTCAAATGAACCCCATTTGCCGGAAAAAGCGGCATAATATCGTCTCCGTAATAATCGACTTCGAAGTAATCCAAAACTTTTTGCAAACGGTTGACCTGCTCTGCACTCAGCTTGTTTTTCCAATCTGACAAGAGTTGCTCCGGAACTATTTTTTGTTTTCCAACTGTGGTAGCGCTTGGGGTTAATATCCTGGCGGATAATTCTTTGGGAATTTCCAGGTTCCATTTTTTAAAGATCATTTGAAAATGTTGCATAGGGTCAAGAACCATATTTTCGTAGTTGACCGTAATCCATGACTGATTATTTTGAGGATGTCGTAAAACGACGTTATTTGTCATACACCAAAGTGCCGTGAGCTGTTCTTCTTTGGTTTTCAGGGAATACAAAAAGGGTTCATGCTGTTGATAAAAATCGTTGAAAGGCCCTTCCGGTATTTCGAATTTTTTGAAGGAATAATCCCATGCCCCGTGATGTAACATTGAAGTGACTACCGCAAAAGGATGCCGAACCAGCACCAGCGGTTTATATTTAAAATTAAATTGTTTAACGTACCAGGGAAGCAAAGCTTTTCCTCTTATGATCTTTAGGATGAGTTGTCTTGATCGGGTAATTTCTGAAAGAGAATGATACGAACAAATCTTGTTGTTTAAAACCCTACCTTTTAAAATTGATGTAATCAAGTCTTTTGCTTCGTCCCAGGTTTCGTTTTCCGGTATATACTGTCGCCATGAAAAGCCCAGGTTTTCCAGTTTTTTATGTTGCGAAGATGTAATGGCTCGTCAATTATTATTGATCCGGCAATGGTATTCAAAGTTTCAGCAAGCCAGGTGCTGCCGCCGCGAGGGTCGCAGAACAAAGAAATGGCGTTTTCAGGCTTCAGATTTTTAAACAGGGAAATTACTTTGTATGGAAAATTCCGTACCCCATTTGTTAAACAATCTTTCATCTGGGTTTTAATATTTGTTGATACACTTTTATTAATTCTTCAGCATTTCTGGAAATATCATATTGCCGCTCTATGTGCATCCTCGCAAGTTGTGCATACCGCTGGTAATTATCATTATCCATTTCGTAAAATGCTTTAATATTTACAGTCAGGTCATTTACATTTATCTCCTGACTCAGAAGTCCGGTTTGTCCATGTATCACCTCCTCCGGAATATCACAATGCGTTGTAGCGATCACTGGCATTCCGGTCGCTTGTGCGTCAAGCAAAACGATGGGCGCTCCGCCTTCGCAATCGCGATCTGCTGCATAACAACTGGGATGGATAAAAACATGGTAATCTTTCAAAAAACCGTGCAATTGGCTGAAGTCAATCGGATCAAGTATTTTAATATTTTGAGTTAAACGCTGTGCAGCAATAAACTTTTCCACCTCTGCTTTTGCTGTTGAACCATTGTTTCCTCCGACAAAGGTCAGGTGCATATCAGGGCAGGTTTTCAGTGCTTCCGCAAATGCTTTTACTGCATGGATTTGTCCCTTTTTTTCAGTGAAGGAAGCTATCTGGACGAGCTTTAGTTCGCCCGATTTTTTAATCCTTTTGTGAACCGGAATTTCGTCCGGCTGCACGCCCAGATGTACGATATGTATCTTTTCTTTAGGGCAACCTAACTGTTTTATTATACCGGCGCCATGCGTTCCTTCACAAATAAAACCATGTGCTTTTTGGAAAAGAATGTTAAAATACCCGGCAAATTCGGGCTTTGTAAAAGGCAATTTTTCGTAATCCCAACCGTAGAAAGAAATGACATAGGGTATCCCTGTTTTTTGAGCTACCTTTAAAAACTGCCAGCCCACATCCGCGAAATGCGCGTGTAGCAGATCAATCTTATTGCTTTTGGCGTAGTTGGCGAACAGGTTTTCTGTTTTTCCAAATATAAAAGGTATGGCTTTTATAAAAAGCTTTTGCAGGAATTCACCCGGGTTTTTTTTGTTTAAATGGCGATTCAGGTTTCTCAGGCCATCAAAGTAATTGTCTATAAAATGAAATCCGGGTTCGTAGAAATTATTTTTCAAATAATGATGAGCGCCAACATGGATTTCAACATCAGGCAGGTTTTTAACAAGGCGAAAAGCCCAGTTTTCAGTTTGAGGAAGGTAGGAATTGAAGAGGTGGAGGATTTTTAGAGGTTTGTCAGACACTTGTTCATGTACTTGAAAAAGTCAGCTAAAATAAACCACCGGTGAATATCTGTTGTAATTGTACTTTTTGCTAAGCCAGCTTTGGCTGTAGCTGCCCAACTGCTCAGATATTATGCGGATTGAATCACTATATTTGGAATGTAAATAACTTTCTATTTCAACAGGAATGTCTATTTTTTGAGAAGTATTATTTTTTTCTTTTAAATTACATTGACGTGCTATATTTTTCGTTTCCCCTCCTAAAAAATCTACAATATTATACAAAAGATTAAAAGGTTGATCGGAAATAGCATCATAAAAACCAACTAATATCTGATCGTTTGGAAATATCCTTTTATAAAGTTCTAAGGTTCTTAAATAATCACTTCTTAGTTCTTGTCCGGGATTATCTATAAATTGGCTAAATGCTGACATGTTTATAGATTTTAATGAAGTATTTCTCTTTGTGAATTTGAAGCTGGACCATGCCCTTTCAATTGGATTCCGTATTAAGAAAATTATCTTTATACTAGGTAGTAATTTATAAATTTTCTTTACATCATCCTCGTCTAGGAGAGAATATGCAGGTGTAAAATCTCCTGAAATACCTTCTCGTTTTGCAGATAAGGAAAGATACCATTCGTCAGTACAATTCGAAAAATAATAGTTTAACTTCCATAAAAGTCCTGATCTGTCTTTTTTTCGCAATGAATAGGAAATGTCTTTGAACATAACCCTTAACCACTCGGGGCTTGTCAGCTTCAACATTAAGTTTTCATGCCTTAACACACTATAAGATGGATATTTTTTTGACCGATCAAAATAATGTAATTCTTTAATCGGAAACAAATCAAATTCATCCAATTCAAGAAGTCTTTTATATAACCAAGTTGTTCCGGCTCTCTGAGCGCCAATGA
>CAZKDA010000069.1:0-5571 GCA_964551455.1 uncultured Saprospiraceae bacterium | reverse complement strand
TTTTTAAATCAAATTGATTTTAATTCTTTAATACGTCAAGCTCATATCGGCACTTTATTTACTTAAAAATAATAACCAACTCTTTGCATCCCACTACCACAAATATTAATGATTCTGTCCAGGTTTTTTTGTCCAAAAAAATCCAACCAGCTGATATCATGATTCCCCTTAGGCTGGTACTGGATGTCAATTTTAGCGGCAATATCAAATTTGGGTTTAAAACCCATTTTTAAGGCAAGGTTGCTGATAAATGATACTTTATCCCTTTTAAAATCTTCGTATCTGACCAAATATACATCTTCCTCTGAACGGAAATAAATATCGGCAGCCATATTCCATCTTTCAGCCAGTTGAGAAATGTAATGATCCGTTTGGTACGAAAAAATATTTTTATCAAATATAGCTTTTTCATGAATGGAAAAGTTTGGGTAGTACGAATCTAAATTAACCAGATTTCCAGGCACTTTGAGCCTGTTCAGTATGCTTCTTATATTATCTCTCGGATCGCGCACAATGAAGACGAATTTTACCGACGGGGGATAAATACGGACTACCTGATCGAATAAAAAAGTCAGGTTAGGTTCTTTGACAATGGGACGGGCGAAATAATACTTGTGATCGTTGATCAAAGTCAGTAGATCAATTTTTCCAGTTGCGATCCTGCTCAGGTTAGGTTCCCAAAGCAAAGGGGAATCCAGCAACACTTTTTTACCGGAGATCAAAGCCAGTAATTTAGCTATAGCCGTAGTACCGGATTTTTGGTTACCCAAGACGATCACCCGGGTTTGTTCGAGATCGTATAAATTGTTAACTGTTCTTAGGAAAAAAGATCGAAGCATGCACTACATGATAGTTTTAATAAATTTGGCCGGCGTTCCTCCAACGAACTGGTTGGAGGCTACATCTCTTGTTATTACCGATCCTCCGGCGATACAAGCGCCATCGCCTATTCGTATGCCGGGGCTGAGTATCGCATTGGAGTATATTATTACATCATTTCCAATCAAAACCGGTTCAAATATATGTTTGCCCTTATTTCTATAGTCAGTTCGGCTTGAAAAAATAGCTACTCCCGGGCCGCAGTCAACCCTATCGCCGATTGTAACACCACCCGGCCCTGTTGCATAAATTACCGTATTTGGTGATAAAATACTGTCATCTCCTATTTCAAGGCTCCCAGTATTTTGACACCAGTCCATTCCGCCAAGATGCAGGAATACATTCGATTGAATGACTACATTTTTTCCAAGCTTGAGGTTATTCAGAGGGCCTCGTATAACAATATTTTCGGCAAAACTACAGGTGGGAAACCGCTTTTTTAATTCTTTATGAAGATTGTATTTTTTCCATTGAGTCGCAAGCAAATATCTAAAGAAACCCATCATATCCGGATTAATTTACAAATTTTGTTAACCAAATTCAGGTTAGTGCTCTTCATCTGATATACATTTGCCTGAAGTTTTTCAGCACCAAAACCCTTCTTAAATTTCACTACGCCCTCATGCCCGCCGCTTGGATTGAAATCAAACCAATGGAAACCGTTTTTTTTATACATTTTAATCAATATACAATATAAATATTCATAAGGTTTAAGATAAAGTTTTAATGAATCACAAACAGTTAACCAAGAAACAATGTGGTTAGTGTTTATGGTAAAAAATGGCCCGCCCCCCACTAATCTATCTTTATAAAAGACTCCCCAGAAATCAACATTTTCTTTTGTTTGGAGTAATTCAAATAATTCTATGCGATAATTATTTGTCGGAAATTTCCATTTTTCTCTTCTTAGCTGATAAAGTCTATAATAATCATTTATCTCTTGAAATTCAATTTTACGCACCTTCAACAAATGCCTTTCACCAATTCTTACCTTTCTTTCAATTTGGGCGTTTTTCATTTTAGCCTTGATCACTTCCCAAGTCTGATCCAAGTTGATACTTTGCGTAAAATCATTTTTCGTCCAAAAGGAATCATTGAATATTTTTTGAAATGGGTTTTCCCGAAGCTGAATCGAACCAAATCCGGTTATATATTTTTTTAACATCTCGACTTCGTCAGCAGAAAGCGCCTCCTTGATCAAAAAGCCGCCATAAGTCCCGGCAGGAGAAGATAGATATTCCTTCAACAAACCTTTTGCTCTTTTCTTCCAACTCAATGGCAACAGCGCTTTTCTGCCACTTTCAAATTCAAACATCCTGGCTTCGTAACCGTAACCGGCGTATTCATACCATACCTGGTACCATTGGGGGGTATGGAAAAACGTTGCTGTAGGACAAGCTTTTGCAAAACTACTCCATTCCTGTTCATCAACTTTCCTTATTTCCATACCGGGTAATAAAATTGTTTCAAACAATTCGATATTTCAACGGTGTTTTCGAGTTCATAATAAAGGGGTAACCTCAACAGTCTTTCGCTTTCTTTTGTGGTAAAAACATCCTGACCGCTAAAAATGCCGTATTGCTTCCCGGCACTTGAACTATGCAAGGGTACATAGTGAAAAGAGGCATCAATTGTTTTGTTCTTTAGCTCGGCGATCAATCGCCGGCGTTCGGTTTGGCTTTTACATTTTACATAAAAAATATGGCCGTTATGTGTGCAATCCTGTGGCACAACAGGTACCTCCAGTATTCCTTCCAATTCACAAAAAGCTTCAAAATACACCTGCCAAAATGCTTTTCGCTTGTTATTTACAAGTTCCAAATGCAAAAGTTGGGCATACAAAAAAGCTGCATTTAATTCACTCATGAGATAGCTGGAGCCTATACCTACCCAACTGTATTTATCAGTTCTGCCTTTTAAGAAAGCATTTTTGTCGGTTCCTTTTTCCCGGATAATTTCTGCAGCTTCAAAAAACCGGTGATCGTTTATCAGCAAAGCTCCGCCTTCGCCACAATGTATGTTTTTAGTAGCATGAAAACTTAGCGCTCCCAAATGCCCGATAGTTCCAAGATGTTTGCCTTTGTAATTCGCACCGATGCAGTGTGCGGCATCCTCAATGACAATTAAATGATGAGCCTGTGCTATTTCCATGATCTTGTCCATCTCACACCCTACCCCGGCGTAGTGCATCACAAGAATGGCCTTGGTTTTTTGAGTAATGGCTTTTTCAATAAGCTTCTCGTCAATATTCAGGGTATCAGGTCGTATATCAACGAACACGATCCGGGCGCCTCTTAATACAAAAGCATTGGCGCTGGAAACAAAAGTAAAAGAAGGCATGATAACTTCATCACCAGGATGGATATCGGCAAGGATAGCACACATTTCCAAAGCGTGGGTACATGAACTGGTGAGCATTGCCTTTTTGCCTCCGGTGATATTTTCCAGTATAGTTTGGCATTTTTTACCAAAATGTCCGTCTCCGCTCAGATCTTTCCGCTGGATAGCCTGTTCGATATACCGAGTTTCTTCTCCGGAAATAAAAGGTACATTAAAAGAAATCATGTGCTTACATTGTAAATGCGAATGTAGCACTTTATGCAATAATATATTCTCTGTACTTAAAACAATTTGAGTTTACCGCATTATCACCAATTTACCAAACCCTTTTTTAAAGAAGGTGTCAGTTCCGTTGTGATACGTTTCATAATCTTCACCGAAAGATTTTTTGGCTACAACCCGGTATAGGTAAACCCCGTTGGCCAGTCTGCCCCCGTATTCATCCGTGCCATCCCAGCGGTAATCCGTGCGGTGGGTTCCGACTCTCAGCGGGCCGATCTCGTCCTGGGTGATCTCCCGGACGATTTTTCCGGAAACTGTCATGATCTGGATTTTGAAATATTCCGGAATCTCGGAGCCTGTCAAGGTATAGACAAATTGCGTCGAGGTGGAAAACGGATTAGGGTAGTTGAGTACATTGGAAAGCATTTGTTTGTTGATGACCTCGAAATTGACTTTGTAGTCCACATCGCCGGACTGGTTGCCTGAAGCATCCCTGGCTTGTACCAAAAGCTGGTAAATCCCGTCTTGTTCAAACTCGGGATTCAGTTCGATATATGCCTTGTTTTTTGTTCCCAGATCATTGGCGGAAGCCGGAAAAAATTTGACCCATTCATCCTGGAAAGAAATGTTTCGGACAACATAATCACCAGGGTATTTGATAAACAGTTTAAACAAAGAAGTATCGGAAAGCTCCAGGAATTTGTTTTCGTCTTTGAGCGTGATGTAAATATTCGGCTTCGGAGATACGATGTCACCATCCATGATATGCACCCCGTCGAAAGTCACGTCGAGCAAGGGGTTTTGTTTATCTCTTTCGACAAAAAATTGTTTGACCGCGTAGTTGTTGAAATGATAAAGTTCGGGCTGATCGTTGTTGGGATTGATTTCCAGGACAAGATTTTGAAGGCCGCTTTGACCACGCGTATCAATATTAAACTTTGAGATAACTGATTCGTTTTTCTCCAAAGGTTGCATACGCTCGAATAGCACAGTTTCGACATTCGAAGAGTTTGTGGTCTTTAGTTTGACCAAAAGGCTATCCATATTATATTCTCCGATATTTTCGATAGCCAATTCCAGGAGCGCCTGGTCGCCTTCCTGCAAGGTGTCGTTATAAAAAGAAAAATGCTGGTTGGCATTGACAGCGGCTTCTGGCAATCCTTCATAAAACACTCTCCAGTAATCCAATTGGGGCGGAGTGCGATTTTCCTGATCTATAGCATTAAACTCGACCCGTAAATATGGGAATATATTGGCATCGACAAAATCAAGCAGCGTATCAGTAGAATAAATACGCTCAACCAGCACCGATTCCGTTTCATTATGCATGATGCCATGTAAAGTAATAAAGGTAGTATCATTGACCGGATCGTCAATATTGCTATATTTCCATACCAACTTATCCCAGTTTTTGGCGGGACCTATTTTTTTCGATTCAACTGTGCCGTCAACCCTGTTGATCGGGATAAAAACTTCAGTTGTGATGATGTCTGTTTTTACATTGGCGATATTTTCTGCAAGCGCAGCCGCATCCTTTCTATAAATAAAGGTATAAGGAACAGAACCTGTTTGCTCCAGATTTCTGACCATTGTAGCTCCCTGGTTTTCCAATAAACTAAATAAGTTAGTACCCAAAGCTATTGAATCCTGTGCCCAACCCTGGGGATTGTAATCGGCATTGATCGTTTTTAAAACCGAAAAAAGGAATACATAACTGTTTGAAGGAATTATATTGTCCAAAAAATTGATCAACAAAGCTCTTTCCTCCTCGGTATCTGTTCTGAAAGCAAAAACCCTGGTAGTACCGGCATTGACACTTCCATAATAACCACTGCCTACATTTTTCCAGCTACCGCCGGTAATCGAATCGCCTACTACCACGGCTATACCCGAGTTGATAAAATTCCAGGGACGAACAGATGCCGCTCCATGTCCAAAATCATAGATGTATTCCGGAGGGCTATTAGGATCATAAACTTTGTTTTTTAAGGTAATAAAAAAACCATTTGCTCCAAAACTGAACTGTCTATCCTCCGGTAGGATTAATCCTTCAAATTCATCATCCAGATACTGAAAATAATGAGACTGATTCCAACCTTTTTCACTATTTGGAAGGTATATAAAAGAGCT
>CAZKDA010000068.1:0-21266 GCA_964551455.1 uncultured Saprospiraceae bacterium | reverse complement strand
CGATCTCTCCAAAACCATAAATCCCCATCGTTTTTCCGGCGAGGCCGATCACCGGATCGCGGTAATAGGTAAAATCCGAAGTCCTGCTCCAATCGCCATTCTTTACGCTTTCCTGGTAATCCCACACATGATTCAGCAATTCAAGGATCAGCGCAAAGACATGCTGGGCAACCGATGCCGCTCCATAGCCGGTTACGTTGCAGACCGGGATATTTCTTCGTTTCGCTGCGTCGATGTCGATATTGTTGTAACCCGTAGCCGTCACACAGATAAATTTCAGGCGCGGTAGCGCTTCCAGCGTTTCGCTGTCGATGATCTGCTTGTTGACCACCAGGATTTCCGCGTCTTTGCTTCTTTCAATGGTCAATTTAGCAGGGGTACGGTCATAAATATCGGTGTGCCCGAATTGTTCGATTTCCGCCCAGTTGAGGTCTCCGGGATTCAAAGTATAGCCGTCGAGGATTGCAATCCTGGTATTTTCCGGTTTAGTTTTTTTCAAATGTATTTTTTCTTTACAAGCTCTAAAAATGAATAAATTTCGGCCATCCAGTGCGGGCAGGCAAAGCAGGGTTCCAGTTCGCCGCCTGTTCGGTTGTCGTTCGGGAAAATAATAATTTTTGAAAAAATGGTACTATCCCTTTGATTAAAAAATGCCAGCGGCAGGTCATCCAGGGTCAGGACAATATTTTCCTTAAAGTTGTGGTCGTAATTTTTGTTTTTATAAAATTCGCCGGGAAAATCAATCCTTGCTGATTTCGAAATAGCGTCGATTTCCAAATCGAACATCCCGATGGGAAGAAAATCCGAAAGCTGAATTTTCACTGCAAAAAGCAATTCCTGTTTATGGGTGGTATTCCAAACTTCCAGCTTTTTTTCTTTTTTGAAAATAAGCAAATGCAGATCGCGATGCTCATGGTTTGAAAGCGAGACTGCATTTTGCTCTTGTGGCGCGGTTGTTTCACAACCTGACAAAAGAAAAATCAATAAAACGGGGATAAAAAATTTCAACACGAGGTGCAGAGTTTTGCTGCAAAATAAAAATTAACCGCTCATTCATTCAACTCCCAGTTATAATCTTTGTATTTCACCTTTGCATTTTTATTGATCGGGGCGTCCGAATATTTTTTGAGATATTCGATGACATTGCCAAAATCTTCCGCATACCATTCGAATAGTTTTGATATCTCCACCTCGTTCTTTTTCAGCGAGTTGAACTTTGGGTTATTGATAAAATTCCGGGTTTGCTGATTGAGCAGACGATCCAGGTTTTCGGCGGTCAAGGACTGGTTGAGCAGGGGTGGGCAGGATTTTGCCGCGCAGTTGATGGCAAAATGAATCCTGGCATCTTTGAATTGCGGGCGCAAAATATCGTGTTCGATGTTGTTCAGCGAATAAACCTGTCCGTTCAGCCTGATCCATTTTACATCCCAGGGTTTGCCACCGTGAAGTTTTTTGATGCTGGAAACCGGGTAATGATCGAGGATCAGTTTGATCGTGAATGCGTTGTAAGCATTGATCCAGAAAGCCATTTTTTGTTCTTTCGTCCAATCGGCTTCAACAGGATTTTCCTCCAAATATTTCAGATAATCCTCCAGGGACTGCTTCTCACTTTTCAGACTTTTGTAATCGACATTTCCCGAGGGGCTGACGTATTTCCTGAGCAACCGATCCCAGGCATCTTGGTTTTGATCCTGCGATGTTTTTGCAGCAAAAAAATTAATTGGTTTATGATGACCAATTTGATTGCCGGTCATGGCAGGATGAAAAATAAACACCAGTGGCAAGATTATAATTGAAGTTAGGTTTTGCATAAAAAAGGTTTTCCAGAAGTATTTTTTTAATATGTGGCAACGCTCCGATGTGTTGTACAGCTTTTGGTAATAACGTCTTTGATGACATCTTACTTGCTCAATTAATATAAGTTACGGGGTCACTTTCAAGTGATCAAGTGACCCCGTAACTTATATTTCATGTAAGCCTGCCCGATACAGTATGGCGGTCTTGCCCGCCCGCTCCCGCCCAACTGCTCGGAGCGGGCGGGGGCGAATATTTTTGTTTGCCTTCTTATTCTCCCCTGAATATTTTTCAAAAAAATAATTTTAACGGTAATTTAAAACCTGGAATATCAACCGTGTGAAATGCTGGTTCTGTTGTGTGGATACATCCATTGGCTGTTTAAAACAAACAGAGGGTAGTTCGTGTTTTCAATCCTGTTGTCGCGAAGTTTTCAAACTTTTTGGCAAGGCGCTGAAATTTAGTAGTTTTGCAATCATTGCTTGAATAAAAAAGGCAAACCGGATTAAGCGTTTGTCTAAAGGAATTATCAGTTAAAACCAATCGGCAATTCAATGTCAATCAAAGTTCAAAATTTAACAAAAGTCTATGGGGAACAACGCGCAGTTGATGCAGTGACTTTTGAAGCGAAAAAGGGAGAAGTGCTTGGGTTTTTAGGACCAAATGGCGCAGGGAAGACCACTACGATGAAAATCATCACTTGTTTTATTCCACAAACCGCGGGGTCGGCAGAGGTTTGCGGTTTTGATACTACAACTCACTCGATGGAAGTGAGGCGGCGCATCGGGTACCTGCCCGAACACAACCCTCTCTACAAGGATATGTACGTAAAAGAATACCTCGAATTTGTTGCCGGACTTCACAAGGTTTCCAATAAAAAAAGCAGGGTAGATGAAATGATCGAGATCACCGGCCTCGGGCTGGAGAAAAAGAAACAGATCAACGCACTTTCCAAAGGCTACCGCCAAAGGGTAGGGCTGGCACAAGCCATGCTGCACGATCCGGAAGTGTTGATCCTCGACGAACCCACATCCGGCCTTGACCCTAACCAACTGATCGAGATCAGAAGCCTGATCAAACAACTCGGACAGGAAAAAACCGTGATCTTCTCAACGCATATCATGCAGGAAGTCCAGGCTATTTGCGACAGGGCGCTAATCATCAACCTGGGGAAGATCGTGGCTGACGATTCTATCGATGCTTTACAAAACATCGTGAAGGGCGTGTCGGTCGTCACGGTTGAATTTTTGGAAAAAACGAATGAAAAGCAGTTGGAAAAAATTCCCGGAGTAATACAGGTCAGCTCAAAAAACAGCGGCAAATGGGAGCTTTCCTCCGACTTGAAAACGGACATCAGGGCTGACGTTTTCAAGTTTGCCGCAGCGAATAACCTGACGATCGTCGAAATGAAAAAAGAGGTGAGCAGCGTGGAAGATGTATTTCAAAAACTCACGAAACAGTTGTAGGAAAGGTATGCGTTTCAAAGTTTTTCTCCTGGTTGCGATTTTGGGTTGTTGGGTTGACATATCAGCGCAGGCGGACAGCCTGATCCTGACGAAAAACTATCGCTTCAACGATGGAGTTTATCTGAGTTTTGAAGCGTTCCAATCCAATACGCCAGATTATGAATGGGGTGATCTGAAAGCTAACCTGGTCACCAATCCGCAGACTTTTATCACACATATCCAGTATGTTTTTATAAAAAACGAATCGGGAGATATTCCTTTGGATTTAAACAAAGTCTGGTGTGTCAGCCTTGCCGGGATCCCTTATTTGCGGTTGGATGAAAACGATCCGGAAAATAATACTACCTCCTTCGCAGGACTTCAGCTCAGAGGGAAAATTTGTTATTTCTCATTCGATGATCTGCGGAGGGTCAAAATCCCGATACACGCCTATAACCCATACAATGGAAGGCCTTTTAGAAGCGCGGTGATCGAACGTGAGAAACAAGTCAGGATCGAAAAGATCTTAAATTTTGAAACCGGAGAGATTGCAGATTTCAACGTCAGAAACCTCAAGAACTGGATACAGGATGACCCCCGGTTGCTCGAAACGATCGACAGCCTGAGCGAAGAAGAAGCCGAAGATAAATTATTCAAATGCCTGCTGATCTACGTAGATCGGAATGTTGTCAGAATTAAAAGATAGATAATAGATGCAAGATTTCAGATCGAAGCGTAGCGTAGATCCCGACACAGTCGGGACTTTAGATTTTAGACTTCAGACTTCAGACTTCAGACTTTAGACTTTAGATACTAATCACTAATCGCTAATCACTAATCACTAATCACTAATCACTAATCACTAATCACTAATCACCACCATGCTTAGTATTTTTAAAAAAGAGATCAACGCGTTTTTCAGCACAATCCTGGGGTATATCGTGATAGGCGTTTTTTTAGTGATACTGGGTTTAGTGATGTGGGTGTTTCCGGAGACCAGCATTTTGGAATACAACTATGCTACGCTTGATCAGCTATTTAATGTGGCTCCGCTGATATTCATGTTCCTGATCCCGGCGATCACCATGCGGTCATTTGCAGAAGAGCAGCAGACCGGGACGATAGAGTTGTTGTCCACAAAGCCGATTCGGGAGATTGAGATTATTTTGGGGAAATTTTTTGCCAACCTGTCGCTGTTGGCCTTTGCCCTGATCCCGACGATACTTTATTGTTATTCTGTGTATCAACTGGGTTCGCCGAAAGGCAACCTGGATTCCGGTGCTATCGTGGGAAGCTATATCGGCTTGATGTTTTTGGGAGCCTGTTTTGTGGCCATCGGTTTGTTTTCATCCTCGCTGACTAACAACCAGATCGTATCGTTTATCCTGGCTACTTTTTTATGTTTTGCATTTTATTGGTTTTTCGACTTTTTCAGTTTACTTCCGGTTTTTGTGGGAAAAGTGGACGATATCGTACAAATGTTCGGCATCAATTACCATTACCTTTCCATCAGCCGGGGAGTGATCGACACGCGCGATGTGATTTATTTTATCAGCCTGATCGCGGTTTTTTTGATAATGACGCAAATTTCGCTGGAGCGGAGAAAATGGTAGAATTAATACTCAGAAAATAGTTTAATGACAAAAAACAAAAGAAATCAGTCGTTGCTGCAATTGGTATTATTTATCGGGATAGCCATCTTTGCCAATATCCTCGGCAACGCATTTTATAAAAAGTTCGACCTGACGGAAGAAGGCCGGTTCACGCTCACCGACGCCACGGTCGCTTTGCTGGAAGACCTTGATGATAATGTCGATGTCACCATTCTGTTGGATGGTGAGTTTCCTGCGGGTTTTAAAAGGTTGCAAACCGCCACGAGAGAATTGATGGACGATTTTCGATCGGTCAGCGGCTATATCGAATACCGGTTTGATAATCCGAGCGAAGGAACAGCGGAGGAAATAAATGCCCGGCGCCGGGCTTTAGCTGAGCAGGGCATCGGCCCGACCCGTCTGAGGGTCAAGGGAGTAGATGGCACGGAGGAACGTTTTATTTACCCCTATGCCATTGTGCATTACAGAGGCCGTAACATTAATATCAATTTGCTGGAAAATGAAATTGCCGGAAAATCCGACGAAATGATCCTCAACAACTCGATCAGTTTGTTGGAATATAAATTTATTAATATCATCAAGAAGTTGCAGCTTTCGTTCAGGCCGGTTGTACTTTACACTACCGGACACGGAGAACTTCAACCGCTACAGCTTGCCGACCTCCGAAAAAGCCTTTCCACCACTTATGACGTCGGAGAGATCAACCTGGACAGCGTTTATAACCTCGATCCCAACATTGATGTTTTGTTGATCGCAAAGCCGCAAAAACCCTTTTCCGAAAAAGATAAATTCAAAATCGACCAGTATATCATGAACGGCGGCAGGGTGATCTGGATGCTCGATGTTTTGAATGTAAACCTGGACAGCATCGCAAAATACGGCACTTACATTCCCGGCGACAAAGACCTGAACCTTGCCGACCTGCTATTCAAACACGGGGTCAGGATCAGCAGCAGGATGGTAGCAGATATGGAATGCAGCAGAATACCCCTTCAGGTCGGACAAATGGGAAATACGCCACAGTTGGAATTATTTCCCTGGTTTTTTCATCCGCTGGTAGCTGCAAAATCCGATCATCCCATCGTGAAATCGCTGGATCGCATCAACCTGTTTTTTCCATCGGCTATCGATACCTCGGTCATCGTAAAGACTGACATGAAAAAAACGGTACTGCTTAGCTCGTCCCAAAACTCCAAAGAATATCCCAACCTGACCCGGCTAAGTTTTGAAATGCTGAGGATCGACCCCATGGATATTGAAACTTTTACGCAATCCGGGATTCCAATGGCGGTTTTGTATGAAGGTGTTTTTCCGTCAGCTTATGAAAACCGGGTCTCGGAAGAAATGCGCAGAACACTCGCGCAACTCGATGCGGCTTACAAACCCGAAAGCGTTCCTACGAAAATGATCGTGATCGCAGATGGTGATATTGTGAAAAACCAGGTCAAGTGGGAAACCGGGGAATACATGCCTGCCGGTTTTAACAAATACGAAAATTACACTTTTGCGAATAAAGATTTTTTGATCAATTGTATCGAATATTTAATGGATGATGAAGGGCTGATCGAAGCCCGCGGCAAGGAGGTCAAACTTCGTTTGCTCAACAGCTTGAAAGCAAAAAAGGAACGAACCAAATGGCAGGTGATCAACATCGCTTTGCCACTTGTTTTCCTGACTTTATTCGGCCTAATATTTTATTTGATACGCAACTGGAAATACGCCCGCTGAGGGCTTATAAAACAATAGGAAACTGACGGTGTTCGGTAATTAAAACTTTCTGAGATGAAACGTACCATTATTTTGCTGATTATTTTTGCTGCCCTGGCCGGTGGCACAACCTTGTATTTTTCCTCCAATAAAGACAAAGGAAAAGCAACCTATCAACCGCCACACATGGATTTTGCCGTCGATCGTGCAAAGGTCCATAAAGTGTTTATTAATGATCGCACCGGCAGGAAGGTGCTCCTGACTAAGAACGGCGACGACTGGCTGATCGACAATAAACATAAAGCCCGGCCAAGCTCCATCAACCTGATGCTTTCTACCATAGGAAACCTCAAAGTAAAATACCGGCCGGCTAAAAATGCCATTCCTTTGATTATTAAGGAATTCACAACACTAGGCATCGAAGTGGAGATATACGACAAGGATGACCGGATGTTGAAAAACTATTACATCGGTTCGACCGATAAAGACGGAACGGCCACTTACATGATCATGGCGGATGCGGAAGAACCGTTTGCCATGCACCTCCCTACTTTCGTCGGCAACCTCAAAGTCCATTTTATAGTGGATGCCGAAGACTGGCGGGACAGAGCGGTTTTCAGTGAAAAACCTGAAGACATCAAATCCGTTTCCGTCGAATATCCCAAACAAAAAGACAAATCCTTCAGGCTCGAAGTGGAAAACGGAAACTACAAGATTGAGCCATTTTATGATATAACCCCTGAGATACGGAGGAATATGACATCGGGAATGGCCGAAAAATATCTGACAGGTTTCAAAGGGGTATTCGCAGAAGGTTTTCAAAACAATCATCCGAAACGCGATTCCATCGCTTCCCTGTTGCCATTTTGCGAAGTGATAGTGACCAAACATAACGGCGATGTAAAATCCGTTCGCTTTTTTCCGTTTACCAAAATCGACAAGCATGGAAATCCCGTGGAGGAAACTCCCGGTCAACCCGTATTCCGGCTCAACGCCGATTGCAGTTGGGGAGACTTTATGCTGGTACAGCAAGAGAGTTTCAAAAAAATTTTTTGGTCTTATGAAGCCTTTTTCGAGCCATCATGACCCGGAGCCATAAAACTATAGTTCTTCTTTTATTCAGCCTGTTGCTGCTTTCCGCTTTTCACTACGATTGGGGTTTTTTTGCCCATAAACGCATCAACCGGATGGCGGTGTTTACGCTCCCTCCCGATATGATGGTTTTTTATAAAAAAAATATCGAATACCTCACCAACCACGCCGTTGATGCCGATAAACGACGTTACGCCACCAAACACGAAGCCGTGCGCCATTACATCGATCTGGATCACTGGGGAGAATATCCCTTTGAAAATCTGCCGAGAAACTGGAATGAGGTGTTGATGAAATTCACAAAAATCTATGTTGTAAACAGCCGAAACGATACCTTGCCTTTGTTTGAAAACGATCCGATGCGCGATGATTTTCGGAATATTACCTTTTCCGGAGGTTTGATCTCACGGCTCTCCGACACGACTTTGCTCACCCTTCCTTACGAAAAATACCGTTCGTTTTTTTTCAACAACATTCTGGGTCAGTATTATGAAGACGATTGGAAGATCAGTTGCGACAGTTTAAAAAATTTGTTTGGAAATGATCTTTTCCCCAGAGGTTGCAACGAGGCTTTTGCAGTGGATCACTTTTCCGGGCACGGCATATTGCCTTACCACCTCGTCAGCATGCAACGCCGCCTCACGAAAGCCTTCGAAACGAAGGATGAAAAATTGATCCTTCGGCTATCTGCCGACATGGGGCATTACATCGGCGATGCCCATGTGCCGCTGCACACTACTAAAAATTACAACGGCCAGCTCACCGGTCAGTTGGGCATCCATGCCTTTTGGGAGAGCCGGATCCCGGAGTTGTTCGCCGATGCGCAATACGATTATTTTGTCGGAAAAGCCCAATACATCGAAAACCCTGATGAATTTTTCTGGAACATCGTGCTGAGCAGCAATGCCCTGGTGGACAGCGTACTCCTCATCGAAAAAGACCTGAGCAAATCCTTTGCGGAAGATCAGCAATTTTGCTTCGATCTGCGCGGCGACATCACCATCCGCACTCAATGCCGCGCCTACGCCGAAGCCTACCACAACCGCATGAAAGGCATGGTAGAATCGCGTATGAAAGGCTCCATGCTGTCCATCGGAAGCGCCTGGTTTACCGCCTGGGTCGATGCCGGGCAACCCGACTTATCCGATTTCACCATCTCCGACAAAGATGAATTGCTCAAGGTAGAAGCCGAAGAAGAAGCCGCTCAGAAGGCGGGTTCTTTTAAGGTCAGGGAGCACGATCAATGAGGGGTGGATTTGTTTGTGGTTTGTGGAGGGTTTGTTGGTGTTGAGGAAAAAATGGCTAAATTAGCCAGCGGATATAGAAGAAATATACGAAACTGAACCTGGAGTCTCGTATAGCCAATTGTTGCCTGTAATAAGAAAAACGCGCGGATAGTTTATGAACTGTTAGTTGAAAGAAGAATTGGATATATTTAGAACATCTGAAAATTTAAATAAGGAAAAGAATAGTGGAATGCGAAGAAAAATCAGTAAAAATAATTCTAAGTTAATCCAAATAGGAATCTTGTTTTTAGTGCTAACATGTGTTGGAGTAATTATTTGTGTGATAATTTGTCCAGTTCCAGAAATATTACAGAAAGCAAATATTGCTCATGAAATAGAAATCGAACTAGGTAAACAAGATGTGGAGAAGAAAGCTTATGCAGAAAAAATACAAGATTATTGGTTCAATGTAAAAGAAGGCAATAATTATTTAGAAAGAAATTTGCTAGACCATGCTCAAAATTCTTTTACAAGGGCTAAATTATTGTTTGAGAATGGAAAAGAATCAACATATGGACTAACAAAATGCTTAATTTTGAGATGCCATAAAGATAAGCAAGATTGTAAAGATGCTATCAAATATTTGGATGCCATTAAGGAATCAGGTGAATTTGGTAAATTGGAAGTCAATGAATTAGAATCATTGTTGAATCAAACTGAATAAAATACTACAGGCAACAATGGCTATACACACATGCCAGCGAGGCTGACCCACGGCAAATTCGCTCCAAGCCTGCGCTCACGGCGAATTTGCTGGCACATCGCATAGCCAATCGTTAGGCACAATAAGAAAAAATCGTAATAACATCTCGAAAAATCGTAACTTGACATTAAATCAAAAAAGTAAAAGATGAAAGATTTAATCATTTCTGGAAATATATTGGAAGAATTAAGAATTTCACCAAAAGAATTGTTGATTGACCTTACTGCTTATTTATATGACAAAGAAAAGTTATCAATGGGACAAGCTAAAAAATTAGCAGGTTTGACCCAAATCGAATTTCAAAAAGAACTGGCGGAGAGGAATATTATGATTAAATACGATATTGAAGATTTGGAAAATCTAAGTCATCTGGAGTAATATGCTCGTTGTAAGTGATTCCTCACCAATTACCCATTCGGCGTAGGCTATGCCATGCTGTTGCTTGGTAAACTCTGCGACGGAGCGTATATAAAAATCTGCCTGTCCCGATCCCGCTAATTAGCGGGAGGGTTTTATAAAAAGCGTTTCATCGATCTGCCCACGACACGATATTTTGAACTTCAACCTGCCCACCAAGCCGGTCTCCCGACCGGCAATGCAATTACATAATATCCTGAACAACCAATCCGCATCCAAGACATTTGCAAGAACAATTTCGAGATGTACAAAATTTTGTTATTTATTGTAAATTTCAGCCGAAGGCATACGGAATGAAACAAACCACCACAGAGAAGTGATGCGAGCAAAAGGTTTTGGAAATTTGCAAATCAAATTCAAAGTGTATTGATAATGGACAAATCAAACGGTTATGAGGGCATAGCGACAATTTTTATCAAAGCACGCAGCCAAACCATTAATGGTATCGGTACATCATCAGTTCGTAACTGGGTTCGGACACTACCGCAAAATTCTACTATACTTGACCTTGGCTGCGGAACAGGTATTCCAATCTCTAAGGTATTGATTGATGAGGGCATGGCAGTTTACGGGATTGATGCATCACCAACGATGGTTAAAACTTTCCGGCAGAATTTTCCTGATGTTCCCGTTGTTTGCGAAGCTGTGGAAGATTCATTGTTCTTCGATAGAAAATTTGAAGGTATTATCGCATGGGGGTTAATGTTTCTGCTGCCAAAGGAAATGCAGGCAAATTTAATACAAAAAGCAGCCATCGCCCTGAAACCCGGAGGGAAACTGTTGTTTACAGCCCCCCATAAAAAAACTGCCTGGAAAGATGTAATGACCGGGCAAGATTCCACTTCACTTGGAGCAAAGAAATACAAAGAATTATTATATGCAGCCGGATTATTTCTGATAGAAGAATTTGAAGATGAAGGTGAGAACCATTATTACCTTGCTATGAAAAAATAACTAATGTTATAACCTTTTATCTTGTTTGGAAGAATGTATTGCGGGCAACCATGAACCACACCAGAATTACGGCTTGTAAAGAACTACAAACTACGAACTACGAACTACGAACCTGCCTGACCTGCCTGCCAAGAGCATTCAGGCAGGCGGCAAAGGCAGGCTACAAACTACGAACAATGAACCAGTTACATCCACCGCGAAGCGCTAAGCATAGCTTTGGGGTAATCCTGGCCGATGCGGACATGGCTGGCGATCTGCTCTTCCTCCGACATGGTATCCGGCAGGTGTATTTTTTCGTTCGGCACATCGGCAAGTTCGCGAATCCATTTTCTGATAAAAACGCCTTCGGGGTCGTACTTCTTCGATCTCGAAATGACATTCACGCTGCGTTGTTCGCGAAAACCACTTCCGACGCCGGCGATGGCATTCCAGTTTCCCCAGTTGCTGCAAGGGTCATAATCGATCAGCATGCTTTCAAAATATTCGGCGCCCATTTGCCAGTTGACTCCCAGTCCGTCAACCAGGAATGAAGCGGCTACGCCCCTTCCCTTTGTAGGCATATAGCCTGAATATTTTAAAGCCCGCATATTGGCATCGACAAAAGGAATCCCCGTCCGACCTTCTATCCAGACATTCATCAAATGCCGGTCGTTTTTCCAGTTTGGGTCTGTCTGCTTAATGATCCCTCCTTTTTGAAAAATAGCATTGCCGAATTTTTTGCCGATGAGCCTGTAAAAATCCCTTTTGAGCAAAGAATTGTAAACCTTGTAAAAACCTTCGTGCTCGCTTAGTTCAGGCTGGAGCTTGTGCAATTCATGGTAGATCATTTTGGGAGACAGGCAACCCTGCGACAGCCAGGCAGAGAATTTCGAAGAAAGATCGACCGCAGGTAATCCCGCTGCATTTTGATCTGTTTGGTTGGAAATATTCAATTCTTTTAAGAAGTTTTTCAGATGTTTCAACCCCTGTGTTTCACCGCCGGAGAAATCAATGACGGCACGCGGATCCTTGTCAAAATCCTCGTATCCCAGATTCTGTAAAGCCGGAATTTCTCCAGGTTTTATATGCGTACTAAATGGTTTGATTTTTTTTGCAGGCGAAGGCAAAGGCTTGCGGACAGGCACCAGCCGCTCAACTTCTTTTTTGAACCCGGCAAAAGTATCCGGACAATGCGTCACGGGAAAAGGAAGGTCTTGTGTATAATAAAGCATTTTCCCGCGGGAATAAATGATCTCGCGCCCAATCGACCATAGATTTTCTTCCAATGCATCCTGAACTTTTACCTCCTCGTCCGTCCGTTCGCGATTGCAAAATATCAGGCTGGCTTTTGATCGTTGAGCGATCTCGAAAATAATTTCTTCGGGTTTTCCAACTCTTACGACAAGATCGCTTCCCAGCGATTGCAATGACTTTCGCAAATCGTGAACGCTTTCGATGATGAAACGGGCGCGAAATTTTTCCGTTTTGCGGAATTCGAAACGCGACCTGCCTTTGAAAACCCTTTCATCAAAGACATAAACCGGGATCACCTCTTCGGCGGATTTGAGGGCATCTGTCAGCGCTTCATTATCATGAATCCGAAGATCTTGCCTAAACCAAACTATGACTCTTTTTCGATTCATAAACAGGAAATTATCGTGAGAATGCTTGTTGGTTTTGCAGGGTGTGTCAAAACATTTATTTCCACTTGCAACCTAACAATTTTTGAAATGTCAAGTTTAGGATTTTGATGTTTTCCAAATCGAATTTTTCATCTGCTTCCGCAATGGAATGATAAAATGAGAGATGAAATGAGAGATAAAAAAATCCAAACCGGAAATGTAGAATTTGTGAAAACCAGCGGTAATTTTTATCATATTTTGAACAACAGGTTTTACATTTGCACCATGAAAAAAATATTGATATTACTTCTGGTAGCTTTATCTGCAAGCACATTGATAGCCCAAAACAAACCGGCTTACACGATCTACAATGCCAAAGGCAAAAAGGTGAAATATTCTAAAATGATCAAAAAGATCGCAGAAAGCGATCTGCTGCTCTTCGGTGAGATACACAATAATCCCATTGCTCACTGGTTGCAACTGGAAGTGACCAACGATCTCCATATCAACAAAGGCAAAAACCTGGTGCTCGGTGCGGAAATGATCGAAGCAGATAACCAACAAGCCCTCAACAATTACCTTTCCGGAGAAATCGAAGTAGATTCCTTTGAAAATGAAGCGAGGTTGTGGAGCAATTATAAGACTGATTACAAACCGCTTGTAGTGTTTGCAAAGGAAAACAGGCTCCCTTTTGTGGCCTCTAATATTCCAAGAAAGTTTGCATCCAGGGTTTACAAAAAAGGCATTGAATCTTTGGATTCGCTCGGCCAGGATTCTTTGATTTTTGTTGCTCCGCTGCCCATTGAAATAGACCTGGAACTGCCGGGATATAAAAACATGCTGACCATGATGGCAGGTCACGGCATGGTCAACAATGACCTCGTCAAAGCACAAGCCGTCAAAGATGCCACGATGGGTTATTTCATTGTAAAAAACTGGTCGCCAGGGAAATACTTCATTCATTACAACGGCGCTTACCACAGCGACAATTACGAAGGGATCGTCTGGTACGTCAGAAAATACAATCCGGCCATCAGATACACAACGATCACCACCGTCCTGCAAAAAGATATTTCAAAACTTGAAAGTGAGAACAAAGGAATAGCCGACTTTATCATTTGCGTCCCGGAAAATATGACAACGACTTATTGATGAGCTAAGGGTTAGGAGTTAAGGGTTTTGAACGTTTTAACAGTAAACAAGCCAGCAACTAGCAACTTTTAAAAATCCAACTTTATGAAAAAAAATAACTTTCTGTTTATCCTTGCTGCGATGATAATTATCCTCTTTGTTGCGTGCAACTCAGAAGATGGAAATGCGGAAGAAACCACAAAAACTGAGGAAATTGCGACGTCGGAGGCAAGGGAAAAATTATACAAAGAGGTGATGAAAATCCATGATGACGTCATGCCTAAAATGTCGGATATCAACCGCGCAAAACGAAAACTGAGGGATTATATCGAAATTGGTTCGACGCTGGAAGATCCGGTCAAATCCAAAATCAATACAATCATCACCGAACTCGTGATCGCCGAAAGAGGAATGGAGGACTGGATGCAAACTTTCAGAAAGCCGAAGGGCGATACTCCCGAAGCAGAAGCGATAGCATATTTGAATAATGAAAAAGCCAAAATCTCGGAAGTGAGCGACCGAATGCTGAAGAGCCTCGAAGCAGCTACGCAGATGCTGGAACAACTGAAAACAAAGGCTCCCGGAAAGTAGTTTTCCAAAAAGTTACTTCCGAAGATCAAGTCGGCTTTTGAAAAACATAATTTGAAAAGATGAACAACTTCCGCATTATCCTGCCCCTGGTTTTTATTACAGGTTCGATTTTGTTTAGTGCCTGCACATCGCCAACACCTGAAAAACTGCCCATTTTAGGCAACCGCGATGTGCTAGACAATGGTGATACAGTATATCACAAAATCCCGGATTTCACATTCATCGATCAGGACAGCAATGTTATCACCAATGAAACTTTCGATGGGAAAATTTATGTGGCAGATTTTTTCTTCACCCGCTGCCCCTCGATCTGCCCAACCGTCACCAAACAAATGCTGAGGATTTACGAGCGCTTTGAGGACAATCCGGAAGTAGTGCTTCTGGCACATTCCATCGACACGAGAAACGATACGATCCCCGCGCTGAAAACCTACGCCGAAAAGCTGGGTGTTAAAACCGAAAAATGGCATTTCGTGACCGGCGACCATGACCATATCTATGAAATTGCGGATGACTATTTCATCACTGCGCGGGTTGACCCAACGGTACCGGGAGGTTTCGATCATTCCGGGCGGATCATTTTGGTGGACAAAAACCGCCACGTACGGTCGTTTTGTGATGGTACCAATGAGGAGTCGGTCGATAAATTTATGCGCGATATTGAAACGCTGTTGAATGAAAAACAGTAAAACACTTCTGGTTTTTTTGCCGATCATCTTTGCCGCCACCTGCAACCCCAACCCTTACCAGGAAGGGCAAAGGTTGTACAAAGTTCATTGTGAAAATTGCCACATGGCAGATGGAAAGGGCTTGAGAGGGCTTATTCCGCCGCTGGCCAATTCTGATTTCCTTATAAAAAATAAAGACCGGCTGCCGTGTATCATCAGGTATGGAATAAAAGGGCCGATCATGGTCAACGATACGATATATGATACGGAAATGGCCGGTATCCCTGAACTTTCTGCCGTACAGATCAACAATATCCTGAATTACATCAACCACGCCTGGGACAACCAATTAAAAGAATCGAATATCAACGATGTGGAAAATGCGCTTGAGAATTGCCCTTGAGGTTAGGGGTTAGGGGTTAAGAGTTAGGGGTTAGTGTTCTGAGAAAGTGTAGTGGTTTGGAATACCTCAATCCCAAAACATGTCCTCATGGGGGAACTGGTGAAGTAGAATGCGGTATCCGCAAATTTGCTTTGTGGAGCGGTGTTCAAGTTATCATTTTTGCGGCTTGGCTGAATTTTATAAAAACATTCGGTTTGATATGTATTTGACATGAAATAAATAACTTTAATGCAGATTATGCTTAAAAAGTATTTATTTTTGGTAACTATTGTTGTCTGATTCTGCGATTTGCTCCCATATTCTTAATGCTACTTTTTTGTTATTTTTCAAACATTAGAACTTAAACAGTAACAAATGAAAAAACTTTTTACCCTTATTTTTCTGGCTTGTTCATTAAGCATTTTCGCTCAACCCGTAAACGATGACTGCGTCGGTTTGATTGATCTGGGAGTAGTTCCGTATTGTTCGGATTCTATTGGTGTATTTTACACAAATCTCGATGCAACGGAAAGTGATATTGGAAACGACAACTTACCCGGAGCCGGTGCTTGTGGAGACAACGACATTACGTTTGTAGGCAATGATGTCTGGTTTGCTTTTACCACCAGCGATACCATATTAGATTATACCATCACAGTCACAGGGATCACCGACGGGATGGGTTCCGTTCCCATGTCGAATCCTCAGATCATGATTTATCGCGGGGCTTGCGCTTGTGACGAAATGGCCCTGCTGGCCTGCGGCGCTGCCAACGACGGAGAGAATGTGCTGCCATTGGACGTACTTGGCCTCGACCCTAACGAAGTCTATTTTCTGAGGATCAATGATTTCTCATCGACGGCCACGCCCAACTGGGGTACTTTTCAGCTTTGTATCGATGAATTGCAGCCTCCTACAACCATCGACGGGGGCGGCTCGACTTTCTGCACCGGCGAACTTTTTGACACCGGCGGCCCTGATGGTGATTATGGCAATAATGAAAATAATATCTTCACGATATGCCCTCCTTTTGGAAATAACGCTTGCATAACCTTTGATTTAGAATATTACAACGTCGAAAATACTTCCGATCAGATCTTTTTTTACGATGGTCCTGATATTAGCTCACCTCTGATCACCGCGATCAACGGAGCCCCTGGTGGTACACCTAATGAAGGCGGTGTGGCCTATACGGTACAGGCTTCAAACGGTTGCCTGACGATACAAATGATCACGGATGCCACAGTAACCAATGAAGGTTTTGCTGGCTCCTGGCAATGTTCCTCAGAGCCTTGCCCGCCAACCACTTCGATAACGGTCAATAGCAGTATCACGCATCAGGAGATTATTGATAACATAGGTACACCTCAAACCTTGATCACCATCGATACTATAAAATGTGGTGCAGGAGGAGCTTATGGCACTTTTCAGGCAGGTGACTTTACTGACCTTGGGCTTTCAAAAGGCTTGTTGCTCACAACGGGAACTGTGAACAATGCATTGGGACCGAATAATTCTCCTTCGATTTCAGAATTTATCGGTACACTAGGTGATGCTGATCTTGATTATTTGTCAAGTTTAGGTGGAGGGCAACCATCCCAAGATGCCTGCGTGGTGGAATTAGATGTGTTTGTAGCTACTGATGAACTCACTTTTGAATATATCTTTGGCTCAGAAGAATATCAGGAATTTGTCAATTCAGGGTTCAACGATATTTTTGCCTTATTGATCTCCGGGCCTGGAATCGCGGGTGATCCAAACATGAGCAACCAAGAGAACATGGCGTTAATTCCCGGAACAACAAATCCGGTCGAGATCAATAGTGTAAACCATGGTTCCAATTGGCAATATTACCGGGATAATTTAGGCGGATTGAGCGTGGAATATGATGGCCTGACCTCTGATTACCTGGGTATCAAAAAGAGTCTGACCGCCTCCAGGCAAGTCATTCCATGCAATACTTACCACTTAAAATTTGCAATAGCAGACCGGGGTGATAGTGGATGGGACTCTGGAGTTTTCATTTCCGAGATCAAAGGAGGTACGCCGAGCATTGCAGGTGATTTTGCCTCCGGGGTTACCTACTTCGTTGAAGAATGCACAGGAGATCTGGATGAAATAGTCATAACTTTAAGTAATGCGTTAGATGATTCCATTTCCTATAATGTTAATATTTTAGGAACAGCTACACAGGGTGTTGATTACACTTTAAATATTCCGGATGTGATTTGGTTCGCTCCCGGCCAAACTGAACTAAGCTATTCGATCATTCCTTTGGCTGACGGAATACCTGAAGATGTAGAAACCATTACCATTATAATTACCAAGGACTTTGGTTGCGGAGAAATCTTATTAGATGAAATTACATTTGAAATTTCAGATTATCCCCTCATTGAGATCCTCACAGGGCAAGATACTGCCTTTGTTTGCCAGGACAATTGTTTCGATTTATCAGTTACAGGAGGCACTAGTTATTTCTGGACTCCCGTGTCCGTTGTCGATGATCCGTTCAGCCCGGTACCTGTAGCCTGCCCGACCAGCGATGGTTGGTTACACGTGACAGGCTCTATCGGGGCATTACCCGGCTGTACCGCAGAAGATTCCATTTTCTTAAAAATCATCGATCCACAGATGGAGATCGTCCCGCTTGATGAATTTAATATTTGTGTGGGCGACAGTGTGCATTTACAAGCAGTGAACAATGTAAACAATCAAGGCCTGGTTTGGTCGCCAGGTACTGGTCTCAGCAATATCAATGATGAATTCGTCACAGCTTCTCCAAGCGGAAATATTACCTATACCGCCACCGTAACGCTTCAGGGATGTTCAGCTTCCGATAATTTCACCGTCAACGTAGATGCTTTTGACTTTCCTGATATCACTACGCTGGATACGGCAATATGCCAGGGGCAAAGCGTTTTGTTGGCCGAACAGATTCCGAATTCCACTACGGTATATGAATGGTTGCCAAATCAGTTTTTGGAACCTTCTAATACGGTTTCAGGCCCGCTGGCTACACCAATGAATAATATAACTTATACTTTTGTGGCTACCAGCCAGAACGGCTTTTGTTCGGAAACTGCCAGCGTTGACATCGAAGTCATCCCGGCAGAAGTTAATGTGTTGCCCGCAGATATTGCTTATATCTGTATCGGAGAAAGCACTGATCTTTCTGCAACTACTACAACAGGAATGGTAAACTGGTCACCTGCCGGAGGATTGAGCAGCACTACTGATCTCAATGTAACCGCAAATCCGGTTGTTTCAACCATGTATTACGCCAGCATGACCATTGGAGCCTGTACCGTGACCGATTCGGTTTTTGTCCGGGTGGATTCGCTCCCATCCATGTCCATTTTGGCTTTGCCGCCTGACCAGCCATATTGTCCGGGTGACACGATCCTGCTTTATTCTACAGTTTATGAACCAAATCATTTCCCAGACATTGAGCATCAATGGACACCGCCAGACGCCCTAACTCCGCTTGATCTTTACAACCTGGTGTTTATCGCCAATGAGAGCCTGACTTATTATCGCAATGTAACGAATAATGCCTGTTCGGGGGTCGATTCGATTTACATCGATGTCTTTCCTCCGCCTCCTATAGAGGTTTCGCCAGATGATCTTGTAATTTGTGTAGGCGAATCTGTTCAATTAAATGCTTCCAGTTCGGAAATCAATGAATTTACCTGGTCGCCTGAAGATGGTACACTGAGTTGCATTGAATGTCCCGATCCGGTTGCCACTCCAAGTTCGACCACCACATATACCGTACAGGGAGGGCTTGAAGAATGCCCATCGGTAGAAACCATTGAGATCGAGGTGGTTCCGAACTCTGTTGCGGCTGTGATTGAAGATTCAACGATATGTATTGGAAATTCTATTGTTTTAAATATGCTCGAAGACCCATATCCGGGAACGACCTGGTCATGGGAGGCCAATCCGCCCGATCCATCCCTCAACCCTAATGATCCGCTGGCGGAGGTAACACCTTCGGTTTCTACAACATACACCCTTACGGTTTCCAATGGCGCGTGTGATCCGCTCGTGCAATCAACTACTGTCAATGTTGTACAAAATGCCGTACTGAATTTCACCCAGGATCTCACGATTTGCGAAGGACAAAGCGCTATCCTGACAGCCGTCAGCACACAGCCTGGTGATTTCGTTTGGTCAACGGGTGAAGCCTCTGAAACTGTTGGAACATCTGACGAAATTATTGTTGCTCCGACGGTGGAATCAACCTACTCTGTTATTTTTACCTCTGAATCAGGCTGTGATACCCTTACAGAGTCTGTTTTTGTAGATGTGATCCCACGCTTTGATGTTTTCATTACCGCCGAACCGGATCCGGCAGGCCCCGACAGCATTCCGGAAGGAACCATAATGACCTTGACCGCGACTACCGATGTGCCGGTTCCAGGAGCGATTTACACCTGGAGTACAGGGCAGACGGGGCAGACTATCATGGCGCCGGCGAACCTTAACCCGAGCGTATTCAGCGTGACGGTTACTTCTGCGGAAGGCTGCTTTTATTCTGATGAATTGTCATTTGAGATTGAGGTTGCAGTGATTGCCATACCCAACGTATTTACGCCCAATGGCGATGATTCGAACGATTATTTCAATGTCTATTCAAACAATGAAGATATTGTTATCACAGAGTTCAAAGTTTTCAACCGCTGGGGACAACTCGTTTACAATAATGATGACCCTGCCAATGGATGGGATGGAACTTACAAAAATGAACCGGCTCCTTCGGATGCGTATATTTATGTGATTTCCGTACAATTTCCTTCAGGGACAGTTCAAAATGCAAAAGGCGATGTGACGCTGCTGCGGTAGGAGTGGTTATAGTGGTTAGTGGTTAGTGTGCGGTCTCATAACTTATCACTAACCACTAATCACTAATTAATGGAACTCGTATTCAAAACTGTTCAGAATAGCTCCGTTTCGGTTTAAGGTTTCCTGTTCGGCCAGCAATTTGTCGGCGCGGTAGCTGGTTTTTACTTCTTCGATGAGGTTTTCGCCGACCATATTTTTGAAGCTAACGACGAGGTTATCGGGATTGTACTCCCAGATATTTGTTGTCATAACACCTTTGCTTTTGTCGATTATTTTGTGCGTCGTCTGGTTGCCTTTTTCATCATAGTCTAATTCATCAATTCGGATGATGACTTCATCTTCGTTGAGCGTTTCGATTTTGATCACTCTCCCTTCATCATTATTGTAATAATCATAAAAACGAACCGTTTCAAATCCTTCTGTATCCAGTGCAACCATTTCGATCACCCTGCCATAATCATCGTATTCGGTTTCCGTTTTTTCGGTAATGTTGTTTTCGCTGTCGTAAAAGATTTCTTCCAGCACTTTGCCTTCTCCGTCGAATCGTCGAAACTCACTGCCTTCAAATTCGCCATCCTGATCTGTACTTTCAATGGTCGTAGTATTTTGGGCTTCGTCGCGGAGGTACTTGCGGAAAGACGCAGAACCATCCAGGTAACGAACGGTAGCTAATGCCACCATGCCGCTTTCATTATATTCATAAGTGATCTGCTGATCCGGGATTTCTCCGGTGGTGTATTGCTTTTCTTCGATCAATTGCCCTTTTCCATTGAAAATCCGTTCTGTTTTTTGTTCAATATCTTCCGCCTCATTGTATTGAATAAATAATGTAATGTTGCCTAGAGGATCTCTTTCCTCATAAGCTTTGAGATAACCGTCTTTGCCGGAAACTTCGTCTATCTGAAAGGTTTTGATCGATTTTATCTTGTCGGACATTTTTGATGTGGTGATGTGGTGATGGGTTGATGGGTTGATGTGGTAATGCGGTCTCATAAAATAGGTTGACATGTTCCCACCCAAAACCCAAAAAAATGTGG
>CAZKDA010000067.1:0-21682 GCA_964551455.1 uncultured Saprospiraceae bacterium | reverse complement strand
CTATGCCATGTTCTGCAAGACGTTCGGTAATTGGTTGGCGCAAGTCCTGGCGAATATTATTGAAAAACGGATGAATATCGAGCGGCTGGTTTGGTTTGCCGCTGTATTTGATCTCGTATTTATATTCGCCGCGGTTGAGTTCATTGCCGTCGATGGCGTTGACTTTGAATTGCATCAGTTGACGGCCATGCTTTCGGTCAGAAGAATCGGTAAGCACGTAACGCGAACGATGCCTGATACCATGTTGCGCCTGCAGTACTTGCATTTCTTTGTTATCGTAATATTGGTCTATAAAAGAATCTATGGCAACTTTAGTAGCAAAAGTCGGATCATATTTTCTTAAATAAAGGTCATCATTATTGTATCTGGTGTTGAGATATTTCCAGACATCATCAGCAACTTCATCAGGTATGGACAACTTGATCTCGTTTTCAATACGAAAAACATCGAAGCCCGTGGCAGTTGAAAATTCCGCCGACTGCCCAAAGCTTGTTACAATACCGCAAATCAATAAAAATGATGTGATTAAAAATCTGAGTTTCATAATTCTGAATTATGTAAGTGAAAAAAAATATTTATAAAATGGAACGGAGGGACAGGTGTTGGATTGCTATTAAAGTTAAGTGGCAAAAATACTAAAACTATTCCAAAACGGAAGAGAACTTTTATAAACCCCTCCTGAAATCCCAACGTCACAACGTTTGGTGAAAACTCACCTGGAGTTTACGTTTGTTGCTCCAGTCGGGAGATAGTTTGAAATTTCGTTCAATGTAAAAAAATGAACCCGTATCATATTTTTTCACAAAGACCGGAAATCGAATTGAAAACAAATACTTTGTCAGGCAACCCCGAAGGATCGATTTCTTTGAGTTTGTTTCCCAAAACCCAACACTGGTGATTTTTATGTTTTGAAAGGACCGTCTCGTTGAGTTGTGCGAGGTATTGCGGCAGTTCTTCGGCGCTGGGCTTTACAGTAAAATAGGAAACAAAAACAATGTTGTCGAAATTATCTGCGAGCGTCTCAAGGCTTTGCAAAGGAACACTTTGCCCCAGGTAAACGGATCGGAAACCATGCAAAACAATTTCGTAATGAATATAAAGTAAACCGAGTTCATGGATCTCGTTCAATGGCAGGAAAAGCACAAACACGCGGTCTTTTTTTTCAGGGGCAATTGCCGGCAACCTGTCGATGAAGGCATACAGTTTTTGTTTAACAATATTGGAGATAAAATGCTTCTGCGCCGGCGTGATCGTGTTGGATTGCCATAGCAGCCCCACCTCGTTCAACAAAGGAACCAGGTAATCGAGGAAAATTTCCCGGATCGATTTTCTGTTCAAAAGCTGGCTGTAAGTCTGTTCAAACAAAGGATAGTCAAATTGGATCATTGCCAGCTTAAAAGCATTCATCACGGCGTCATCCTTTTCGAGCAGGGCGATTTGCTCTTTCACCATGATGTTAAGTTGCTCAGGAGTAAGCGCAGCTATCTTTGAAATTTTCACCCCGCTTTCATTGAGCAGTTTGACATTGAGCAGCTTCCGGAGGTTTTCGATATCGTAAAAGCGGATGTTTGTTTCGGTGCGTTTGGGTTCGAGGATGCCGTAGCGTTGTTCCCATATCCTAATGGTATGCGCCTTGACCCCGGAAAGGTTTTCAAGGTCCTTGATAGTAAATATTGTTTTTATATTGTCTAACATTACTGCGCAATATATAAACAAAACCCAATAATCTGCACAAGTGATTTTGTTATTCTGTTAAAAAGAATGATTTCCAATTTCAAAATCGACTCTTTGGAGGTGTAATATTTTCAGGGATTTCTTTTCCGCTTTTTCTTACCTTTTTTGTCCTCAAATTCTTCGATCTCGCGCATCAATGTTTGTATATCCGTTTTGCTTTCTTTTGAATCGCGAACGGTGGACAGGTATTCATTTTTATCGATGGTGAATACCTCGATCGGGTAGCCCAGATAATCTTCGATCTCTTGCAAAATTTCCTTTTCTTCATCGCTGCAAAAGGAAACGGCATTTCCTTTCTGGCTCCCTCTGCCGGTTCGCCCGACCCGGTGGACGTAAAGGTCAGGCTGCTGCGGAAGATCATAATTTACAACTAAATCAACAAGCGGGATGTCGATGCCACGGGCGCTGACGTCGGTGGCGATCAACACTTTGACGAAGCCTTTTTTGAAACGATCGAGGGTTTCAAACCGGCTTTTTTGATCTTTGCCACCGTGGATCAATTCGGAATTAATCTCCACGCGTTCCATGGCTTTGTTCAGCCGTTCGGCACGAACTTTCGTCCGCACAAAAACCAAAACCTTGCTTTCCGGATTTTCGCGGATGAGCCTTTCGAGGAAAAATCGTTTATCGTCCATTTGTACAAAAACAACAGCATGGTTGATGTTTTTTGCAACGCGGTCTTTCGGAGAAATTTCAATTCGGATGGCATTTTTCACGAGCGAATAAGCCAGCTTTTTGATCTCGCGGTCGATGGTCGCCGAGAAAAATAGTGTCTGTCTTTTTTTAGGTAAAAACCTGATCAGGTCGCGGATGTCCTTGATGAAACCCAGATCGAGCATGAGGTCGGCTTCGTCGAGGATCAGGATATCCACGCGGTTCAACCGGATAAAACCCTGGCTGACCAAGTCGAACATGCGCCCCGGTGTTGCAACCAGAATGTCAACGGATTTTTGCAGGCGGGCGATCTGAGGCGCCTGCTCCACGCCTCCAAACACACAGAATATTTTCACCTTGGTATGCTGGGCCAGTTGTGTAAAAACTTCCGTAATCTGTAAAGCCAGTTCACGGGTAGGTACCATCACCACGCATTTGATCCCGTCGGGGCGCCTGGCTTTGGTTTTTTTTTCGTCGAGGATATGGATTACGGGAATGGCAAAGGCAGCGGTTTTCCCGGTTCCGGTTTGTGCTATTGCCAGCACATCTTCCCCATTCAATATGGAAGGAATGGCTTTAAACTGGATATCCGTAGGTTTTTTATACCCCAGTTTATTGAGGTTTTGTTTTATATGAGGAGAAATGTGATAAGTTTCAAATTTCATGTAAGTGGTTTAAAAAAGCAGGAGAAACGCACGAAAACGTTGTTAAGAAATAATTGTTTTTGCAAACTGTTTTTAAACAAAATATCCGCGTTTTCACCAGAACTTATTTTATTTCCCGCTGATACCGCTGATCTGCGCAGATTTTCCAGGTTTTTAATTCGCGTAATCCCGTCGTGTCGCGCCGGGACAGGTTCGTGTCAACCCGCCCCGACGTGCCTGCCTGGCCCTGCCTGCGGCTGGCAGGTGGCAGACAGGCAGGGTTTGCGTCCTTTTCACATCCAGTTTTTTTTCAACAGTATTTAAACTATTAAAAAAGCAGTTTATACCGAAATGTAAAAAGCATACATTTAGTAAGATGTGTCAAAAATACCAAAAAATCATATTGAAATATAAAAACTAAGTTCTTACCTTTGTCAGGTTGCACACAATATCTAAGCATATTATCACAACGATTGTAATTCTAGGGTTGTCCGCTTGCTCTACAAACCTGGATGAAATTCGCGCTTTATCAGCGGAGAAAAAATCGTTGATGTGTGAAATGGAAAAACTCAAAATCGAAAATGACAGTTTGTGGAACGGCATGGCCGCCTACCTCGAAGAAACGCTCCCCTATGATATAGCACCTAGCGAACGGGAGAACATGGTGAACATAAAAAATGCGAAATTGATCACCATATTCAAGGTTTTTCCTAAATTAGATACCGCCATTCAAAACAAAGTCCTTTGGGCAGGGATGTCGGACAAAAAGATCGCTGAGGAAATGAAAACCGTGATGGAAAGAATGGATATTGTGGAAAAAAAACTCAACCTTGCTTTAGAACATCTTGAAAACCGTAATGTAAAAGAATATCAGCAACTTAAATTGCAAATACAGGAAGTACAACAACAACCTTGTAGTGAAAATTAATTTTTTTCTTTTTAATAAACAATTTATGCCATGAACAGTAGATTTTTACAATTTTTTACATTAGCGGTTTTAGTCATTCTGACTTCCCTCTCCTGTAAAAAGGACGATATTCGTGATGCCATACCCCTTCCACAAACCAGGGATTTCTCCAACGAAGTAGCTTATGACTGGATGGAGTTTTTCCTGGAGATCGAGCGCTTCACTCCGGGTTATCGTCCGCCGGTTTCAGCCAGAACCATTGGGTATATCAGTTTAGCCGGATATGAATCGGTAGTACATGGAATGCCAGGATACAATTCGTTCTCCGGTCATTTTTTCGGGTTGAATATCCCGGCTACGGAATCGGGTGTCGAATACCATTGGCCAACCTGCCTTCACGCAGCTTATACCAAATCTTTCAATTATTTTTTCCCCACAGCGCCTGCTGCCCAACAACAAGCTATGTTTTTGCTGATGCAAAAATATAATAACAAGTTCTCCGATGAAGTGCCGCATGAGGTTTATAATCGGTCAAAAACTTATGGTGAATATGTCGCTGACATCATTTTCGAATGGTCAAAGCTTGATGTCAAAGGGCATGAATCTTTTCTCCATAATACTGATCCGACTTATGTACCACCTTCCGGCCCCGGACTCTGGCAACCTACCTATCCGGATTACAGCGCCGCATTGCTTCCTCATTGAGGTGAGGTGAGAACTTATGCAGCCAACCATGATAATAATGTTCCGGCGCCTTTGGTTTACAATGAAGAGCAAACATCCGAATTGTACGTCCAGGCTAAGGAAGTAATGATCAAAGTAAACAAGATAAAAGCTGGCAATCCCGAATATCCGGACGACGAGTGGATCGCAGACTTCTGGAGCGACGATTGTCCAACAAAAACATTTACACCAGCTGCCCGCTGGATCGCTATTGCCAGCCAGGTCATCAATAGTAAAAATTCCAAACTCGACGTCGCAGTATATGCTTATGCCAAAGTGAGCATGGGCTTGAATGATGCCGGCGTTCGTTGCTGGAATGAAAAATATCGTTTCAATTATCTTCGCCCGATCGATTACATCCGGGATGTAATGGGGCAATCGGATTGGAACACGATCATGTGCCCGTCTTCAGGTAATTTTTATACACCGAACTTTCCGGCCTATCCTTCTGGTCATGCGACTTTTGCTGCAGCTTCAGCTGAAATCCTGACCGATATTTTCGGTTACAATTATTCGATGATCGATCGTTGTCACGAAGGAAGGGTTGAATTCATCGGTACGCCACGGCATTTCAACAACTTTTATGAAATGGCCGAAGAAAATGCATACTCACGCCTTCCAATTGGCGTCCACTTCCGAATGGATGCCGAAGCAGGAGTAAGCCTCGGTTACAAGATCGGCAAGAAAGTCAATAACCTGCCCTGGAAAAACTGATAGCCTTATTCGGGCAATAATTTTTTAAGTTTTCCAAAAAAAAGCGAGCGGATCAGAAGTTGATCCGCTCGCTTTTTTGTGATTTTTTTGGAATAATGTGGTAATGTGTTGATGTGGTAATGTGGTAATAATCTAATCAACTCAATTATCCCATCGGAGCGAATCCCGCTTTTTCGAGAAAAAGCGGGACGATGAAATCGGGATTATCCCATTATCCAATCAACCCATTACCACATCAACACATCAACAAATTAACAACTTCTCCACAACCCCTAATGCTCGGATATTGAACCGCTTCTGGCAGCTCGACTCCCTGCACCTTCAAAAGGTTGATCCGATAGAGATAGGCGGCTCCTTGCATGATGTTCTCAGCCACCTCTGCTACATTGCGGTTTTCATAATTTTCAAGATGAGAGCCCTTCACCCAGTCGTTGAAAGCGCCCATTGCCGGACCGCACCAGACCTGGTAGTCCGAAGTGCGGTCAGGGGTTCCGGAGTTAGCCCAATTGGACGACAAGCCGAGATACCACCGGAAGATTAAAGCCATTTTGCGATGCGGGTTATCCAAAGCTCTTTCGATCTGTTCGGGGTCGCGTTCCTCAAAAAAAGTGATGCAATGTTGCCAAACCGTTTCCAGGGGCAGTTTAAAAATGGTCTGCTCCAACTTGGCCCTTTCATCTGCCGGAATATCATCGATGTTTTTGTAACGCATGTAATATTCGTACAACTTTTTAGCGCGAGGGCCGAAAAGCGTTCCTCGTTTCAGCACCTGGAGGTTGACGCCCATTTCAAACATATCGGAGGCGGGTGCCATGATGACGTCCGTCGTAGATACAGTTGCCAGCAATTTCCTGACGTATTCCGAGGTACCAGCCTCTACACAGGATTGATTGACAGAGCCGGTTACCACATAAGCCGCTCCCATCATAAAAGCCGCAAGGGCAGAAGCGGGTGTCGAAATACCACCGGCAGCGCCTACGCGGATTTTTTTAGCATAATTGTATTTCTCCTGGATGTGATCTCTGAGGCTGATGATAGTTGGAAACAAAGCCACCAGAGGGCGATTGTCGGTATGGCCTCCGGAGTCAGCTTCTACTGTTATATCGTCCGCGACTGGTACCTTTTGCGCCAATTCGTATTGAAGCGGTGTGATCTTTCCGGCTTGTAACAATGGTTTTAAATATTTTTCCGGCGCCGGCGACATGAACCTTTCGGCAACTTCTTTCCGCGACAGCTTTGCAATGACTTTATTTTTAATCACAATATTTTGATCGGCATCCAACTCTAAACCGGCCACGCGATAATGCACGATGTGCTCCGTCAGATCGAGATACGCCGAGGCTTCCACAACGTGAACATTGTTTTCAAGGAAAAGCTTTACCGCCCCTGCTTCAAGCGCTTTTTCGTTGGGGCTATGGATGAGGTTGAACGCATAGCTTTGTCCCTGCAACTCGCTTTGAATGCGGTCGATGGCTTCCTTAACGCGGGCAGGTACAAGTCCTGCGGCGCCAAAAGATCCGAGTAGTCCGGCTTTCCCCAAATTTATCACCAGATCCGCCGAAGCAATCCCATTGGCCATTGCGCCGGTTTTGTAACAATATTTGATATTGTAATCTTTGCGGAATGTAGGATCACCCAGATCAGCAGGTCCGGCAACGGGCGCAAAAGCCAACAATTCCAAGCCTTGTCCGCCTGAAGCGAGTTCGCCTTCGTTGGTTATGCCCGTTCGGCCATTGAAATCTTTGACTACAAAACAGGGCTGGCCGGTATTGGCGAGCTTCTCCTGCATGCCAGACGAATCAAATGCAACCGCCCGTGGCGAACCTTTCCAGAATAATTTTGTCATTGCTGTCATTCTTTTTTTATCAAAAATTGATCTTCTCTTATCCTTTGGTTTCTTCAATGCCCAATGCCAGGTCGGTTACCTGGTAAATCCTCGTTTTTTCATTCCAAAGATACGCATCACCCACCAAAACCAGCTTATCATCTTTTTGTGCAATATTTTTAAAATGAACTTCTAAATGCATTTCCTTCACGGGAAGCAAAATCTGCCCGCGATATTTCCAAACGGTTTTGTGGTGATCGACTTGTTCAAACCGGGGCGATCTGAATCCATCTGCCAGATTTTGCTGCATGGCGAATATTTGCATGGCCTGCAAAATGGCTTCAATCCCCAGCGAGCCGGGCATTACAGGGTCCTGGTAGAAATGGCAGGTGAAAAACCAATCGTAAGGTTTCATGAATTTCGTGGCATGGATGTAACCCTTTTCGAATTGCCCGCCGTTTTTGATGATCAATCCTTTGTGGAGCAAATCCAACTGGTCAGCAGCAAGATGAAATTGCGGATGTTCGGCGGCGCCTTTGTACAGTTTCATTTTTGCGTAAAGCGAATCGAGCCGGAACTGGAAATAATCCTTCGGAGCCAGCCCTTTGGTTTCAAACCAGGGAGCCACTTCGGTGCCGTTGTCCAGGCCGATTTGCTGAGCCAGCGCTTCCTTCGGGAAAAATCCGAACGAAGAATTGCCTTTGTAAAAAACATTTCCATCCACCGACAACTCAAAAGTGTATTTCTGGATGATCGTTCCGCCGAGGGAAACAGAGGAGACCAACACGCATTTATTAGCAATCGTTTTTCCACGGAGATCTGTCCCGTTTGGCAAATCGAACATTTCGCCTTCGCCATCGAGATTTCTGAAATACAAATTCTGATCGGGGTATTGCAGCGTACTGCCGAGATAAGCGCCCAACAGCCCGCAGGGTTGTAAAGCGATTTCCATCAGTATGGAATACGGCATGGTCGGAGATGCGTTCTGGTGGTAATACCAGGCATCTGCCGGTACATCGTACTCCGCGTAGATCGTGGAAGGCTGTTTAAAATTACCGCGTTCGCCCTCGATGCGCAGAACCCTGGAGATCAGTTGCAGGTCGGTGTTTGGCTGGCGCGATACTTTCCGGTTGTCATAAACGGCAAAATCTTCTCCGAAGCAATCTGAAAGCCTGCCCAGCGCAAAGGTGCTGATGGCTTTGTGATCGAGTAAGACTTCGCGGGTATCAATTTTTGCATTCGGTTTGTTTTGCAGCTCCAGATACCTGGGGTTAGATTTTTCACGCAACTGAAGCCCCAGGTTTTCAAAATGAACGGTGATCACATCATTGGAAATGATCTCCAGATCACCAATGACATAAGGATCGGGCGTAAGGCCGATCTCCTTGATCACCAGCCTGTAAATCAGTTTTGTATCCTTTTCCGGTATCACCTGCTTTCTGCAACGCACTTTTTGAGGCAGATCGAAAACGGGTTGGAAACGCGCATCTTTCGTCAGCCGCTGCAAGCCGAGCATCAGCATAAAAAACCGAAGCAGATTGCCGCCGCCTTCTGCCTGCAACGAGCCTGCGAGCACTTCATCATCCCTGAAATGACAGGGAAAATACCAATCCTCCGGAGCAAGGTCTTTTTCGGCAATGATCTCTCCAAGCCCGTAAGCGCCTCCATGTAAATCAACCGAAGTGATGCGGTCGAACATCCTGATCTTTTCATCCGGTAGCCGCAACGACGGATTCCGTCCATTGGCAAAATAGCCTTCGTTTTCAAAACAAAGATGGATGTCGCCATTCGTTAGGTGTTGCAGATCTTCTGTGGAAAATGACGTTTTGTGCGTATTTAAAAGCGGTGTAAAAATTTGTTTTTCAATATTTTGAAGCTTCCTGATCTCATCGTCGGTGTAGATCACACCATGTCCGCTTTCCAGTTGTTCATCGGTAAAAAAGCCGGCGCATCCGCCATCCATTTTGAGGATCATGCGGTCTTCCACAAAACATTCATAGCTGAAAAAGAAAAGCAGGTTATTGCCGTTTCGCACAAAAGAATTGATGGAAATGTCGTATCGCAGGGTCTGTCCTTCGAACGGCAGATCATCCAGGAATGTCAACGTACAATCCAGCAGGCGATAAACGTAGTCTCCTTTGTTTTGGAAATCGATGCCGAGGTAAGAGATCAGCATCAGGTCGCATTGCCCGGATTCTACCGAAACCGCCCAGGGTATCTGGCCGTCCGTTGTAAACCAGGCATTGTAAGGAATGTCGTATTCCGTTTGGATGGTCGATGGTTTATATTCTCCGAGTTTGGCATTCAGGCCGGTCACCCGGCTCACCAGCAGATAAGGATCCATCGGAAGCATCACCCGTCGCCGGTAGGAATCGATGATGGCGTAGGCTTCGCCAAAAACATTGGCGATCTTCCCGGTGGCAAATTCCACGAGGTCTTCCTGCGAAAAAACGATGTTTTTTTCCGCCAGATGATCTGGGCTGGAATAATCCTGGAGTTTCAAGCCGTTTTCGGCAAGTGATTTTTTTACAGGTGTTGCGATCACGGTGTTTTCTATGTTTTTATTCATGTTTGAAATGCTTGGAAGGGTAGGGGAAGATGGAATTTGTTTTTTGGTTTGTAAATTTTTTGTGGAAAAGCCGACCTCTGACGCTACCGCCGCTGCCAGTACTTTCTGTGATTTTTTTCGATAATATTTTGAACGCATGGTTTCGGAGAGCAATTCGTCGTAAATCCTTAAACCACCGGGGATGATCTTTTTCATAAAATGCCGCTGTTGGGTGTCTGTTTCAGTTTCCGGATATAAAATTTCGAGGTTGGCATCGAAACCATTGCTGATCAGCTTTCCGATACATTCGACGATGGTTTGGGCGGTACCTGCTCCTTTTTTATCAACGGAGACGGCAAGGTGGTTTTTTTCTTTGAGAATATCCTTGATCCAGTTGGAACAAGTGCTGTTGACGCCCACTTCCACAAAAGTATTGATCCCTTCACTGAAAACCGCGTTGAACGTAGTCGGGATATCCACTTTTTCGCACCAAACCTGAGTGGAGTTTTCGGCGATTACCTTGCTGTCGAAGGGTATTTTATTTTTTGAAATGCTGGAATAAAAATCGATCGGCGGCTTTTCCTGTAAATTAAAATGGTGCATTTCCAGCAAACCATCGTACTCTGCGCGGCAGAATTCATGGTGAATGATATTTTGAAAAGGCATTTCAACAAAGGTGCAACCGAGCTGCTCCGCGATGTCGAAACAAGCCTTGCGGTCTCCTGAAATAATCACTTCTTTTTCGGAATTAATGAAACTCAGGAAAACGTTTTTCCTGCCATCGACGAGCGGCGTTACCTTTTGGCTGTCAGCTAAAAGCGCAAGGCTGACCCAGCGGCTTTTAGCTTCTTCGGAACTGATATTCCAAGTCTCGGCCAGCAATTCCAGGTTTCCGGAAAAGCGGTTTTTGAAAATGGGAGAATTTTGGAAAATTGTTGCATTTTCATGGTTCCACACCCCAAGCGAATACCACATGCTGCTGCATTCGCCCATGCTGTACCCAAACGCTGCTTTTGGTTTGATCTGAAAATATTCGCGCAAAATGCGGGTAAAAACCGTAGAAAAAAACACGCCCACAGACATCATGGCAATGGCGTCGCTTTGTATCGCCGGATGGATTTCCGAAGCCGATTTTCTTTTTGGATACAAATAATCCGGCCATAGGAATTTATCCACCGAACCGGTCAGCTTTTCATAAAAAGGCAGCAAGTCCGGGAAAAGCTGGAAAAGGTCACTGCCAATGCCCTCATAAGCCGTTGCCGATCCTGGATAAACAAACGCCAGAGCACCTTCTTTGGCGGTGGGTTTTGGATTGAAATAACTGCCCGATGGCGTTTCCAGGACTTTGCCGCTTTCAAAAGCTTTTTGCAAGTTGCTTTTTAAAAAAGCAATTTCCCGCAGCATCGCAGGTTTTGATTTGCCGATCAGCGCGATGCAAAAATCGGTGTTCAGTTCTTTTGATTTTTCATAAAACCGGCGGGCAGTATCATCGAAACCGGTTTCATTTTCCAAAGCAATTTCCAGCGCTTTGAGCTTCGTCAGTAATTCCTTTTCAGAATTTCCTTTCAACGGAATGAGCTTTGGACCGGATTTGTGCAACAGGCTAGAAACCTTCAGGGGTGGGGTAGTGGCGCTTTCCGCCAGCAACAATTGAACATCGTCGTGGCTATGCACGGCAGCTTTTCGAGGTGTACCTTTCTTCAGCCAGGGTTGTGATTTTTGTGGAAAATAATATCCTGTGTGTTCAAATGCGTCTTGTTGTTTTGGCGCGTTCCAGTTGGGGACAGCAGGGATAAATTTATAATGTAAACAAAGCGCGGTTTTGATGATGGAAGCCATTGCGGAGGCAGCAAAGGTATGACCGATGTTGGCTTTTATGGCTCCCAGGGCAACCGGTTCGTCGCTGTTATTTTTTAACAATTTTTCCAGTTCCCGGCGATCCTCGGTTTCAATACCGCTGGCGAACAATTCGCGGTAATCCACTGCTTGTGGCGTAGGAAGATTGCCAATGTTTTCAACCACCGCATAAGTTTTTTCCTTTTCGGAAACTTTGTTTTGGTTTTTTAAAACGATCACTCCCGCACCCTCGCCAATCATCCAGCCGCTGTTTTGCTGCTCAAAGCTGAGGCTGGGATTTTGCGCAGAATTCAAAGGATGCTTTTTGCTTTTCAACAAAACGCTTTCCAGGCCTCCGGCGAATTCGACACCACCTACCACGACCGCTTCCACTTCACCGTTTGACAGCATATTTTGTGCAACTTCGATTGCGCGGATCACGCTGTCGTCACCGTTGGTGATCGTAAAGGCAGGGCCGGTAAAATCCCACAGCGCAGCGATCCGGCTGGCCATGATGTTGCCTACAAAGCTGGTGTGCTGGCTGGGCGTTTGCGCTCCTTCGCGGTGGTAAAGCAGGTTTTTACATTTGGCGATAAGCGACGCTTTGTCGTCGTCTTCGAGTGGAGGAGACAGTTTTTCCAAAGCATCTTCCAGTTGCCATTCGCTATCCCAGCGGGCGAGGTAATTGTGGATGGCCAGTTCAGGATTCATCGCGATCAGGACGGCAACATTCTGACCTTCTTTCAAACCCGCATCTTTGATGGCGCGGTCTGCCACTTTCAGGATGAGCGCCTGCTGAGGCTCGAGGGTTTCGGCTTCCGCCGGCTGGATTTTGTAACGCAGCAGATCGATCTCGAAATCTTCGATAAAACCACCTTTTGGCGGTTCTGTCAAATTGTGATCCGCCAGTAATTTTTTGTTTCCATCGAAACCTTTCCAACGCAGTGGCGGCAAGGTGCGGAAGTTTTGTTTACCATAAAATATCAAATCCAAAAAATCATCCAATCCGGCACAATCCCCAAAATGCGCGTCCATGCCTGTAATGGCCATCGGCAACAAAGGGATGTTCGGAAAACTTTCGTTTTTTTCACTTTCGTGGTAATTTTCGACGACCATGTGAGCATTGGTGCCGCCGAATCCGAAAGCGTTGACGCCGGCCTGTTTTTTCGGGGCGTTCCACGCCGTCGGCGTTTCGATGATCTGCTCCCTGGAGAGCCAGTTGTTTTCGGAAGCTATGGGTTGCTCCAGCCTGGCGTTTGGCGGGATCATATTTTTTTCCATAGAAAGCAGAACCTTAAAAAGCCCTGACATGCCGGCGGCTGTGAGCAGGTGCCCCATGTTGGATTTTACAGAACCTAACAACGGATGGCAATTGTGTTTTGAAAAGAATTTTTCAATAGAATTCATTTCGGTGATGTCGCCGAGCGGCGTCCCCGTGGCGTGGCATTCGAGGTAGGAAGTATTTTCAGGTTGCGAATCCGAATATTTATAAGCTCGTTGGAAAGCCAGCGCCTGTCCTCTTGGGTTGGGACTGAGCAGAAATTTTCCTTTTCCATCATTGGATAAGCCGACGCCGGAGATCACGCCGAGGATTTTATCGCCATCTTTTTCAGCATCCGACAACCTTTTCAGCAGGATCATTCCGGCACCTTCCGAAGATACCAAACCTGCCGATTGTTTATCGAGCGGGATAAACTTCTGATCCATCGGCGCATAGGCATGGAAAATCGAAAAGCCCATGTGGATAAACAACTGATCCGAACCACAAACCGCGCCGGCCAGCATCAAATCCGCTTTGCCGCTGTGCAAATCGTCGCATGCCAGTTTGATCGCATACAGCGAACTGGCGCAGGCGGCATCGAGGTCCATACTGGCGATTTCCAACCCCAGCGCTTCTTTCACCAGTTGCGCTGCATCGCCCTGCAAAGGATCATTGTCGGGAACTTCAGACCGGGTTGCAGGGATTTCAAAAGTCTCGTCGCCCAATAAATTTTGTATTGCCGAAGCCGTAGTTTCCGTGTAAATGGAAGCCAATCGCCGATGCGTCGAAGCCGTTGGAAACGAAAGGTTGCCCAAAATGACGCCGCACTTTTTTAATGCATCGGCATTCTGGTGATAACCGCCGTCGATCAAAGCTTCTTTGGAAACATGGAGCGCCCACTGGTAGAGCTTGTCCAGCTTTTTGAGATGATCCTGATCCAAGCGATAACCCGAAGGATCGAATTCAAAACCGCGGATGTACCCGCCACGCAGCGAATAGCAGCGGTCGATCACGCCTTTTTTTTCATTAAAAAAGATTTGTGGATCGACGCCAAAATCTTCAGCGCCGGCCAGTCCTGTCAGGTCGCGTTGCTGCATCAGGTTTTCCCAGAATTTTTCCAGTGTTTCGGAACCCGGAAAAATGGCGGACATGCCGATGATGGCTATTTTTTCACGTTTTTTCATATTCTTCAATTCGCTATCGATATAATTACCATTTCAGGTTTGGCGAAACCGTCACCGACGCGCCGTTCGTAATCAAATACACTTCGCCGTTTTCATCATAAACCGTACACCTCGCCGACATTTTAAATGGCGTATTTTCTTTGACAGCAATGTGGACAAAAAGCTGTTTGTCAAAAGGCAGGTCTTTGTAAATAATCCCTTCATCGGTTTTCAGCGGTAGGCTCTTCGCGCCATTGTGGTGCTTTTGTACCCAAACTACCATGCCCTGGTATTGGATATCCAAAAAGAAAGAATTCAATGAAGTCACGGGAAACTGTCCCTGTTCCTGCAAAGGCACTGAATCTGCTTTGCATTGCATCACGAGGCGTTGGTCACTGTAATCCAGGATGTTTTCAATGCCCTGATAGTAAGGGCCGTGGAACAGCGAGCCGTCTTTGTAGAGTTCCGCTCCGTTCACTTCCTTACCATTTTGGATTTTATCGTGGAAAAATTTCTCCGACGTTTCTTTGATGCTTTTGTGGCGAAGGGTGATCTCCGATTTGTAATGATAAACAGGCAACTTTGCTCCGACGCTCGTCACCGCAACTTCGAAGACAATGGATTCGGGCGTTTTAGTCACTTCCTTGATCTCTGTAATGAAATCCTTGTTTTCTGTTCCGTCGAAGACGATCCCTTTGAAAAGTTGCAGATTTTTCATTTTGTACAAACGGAAGTCAGGAAACAATTTCACACAAGAATCCGCCATCCAGGCGGCGGCATTGACGACAGGGAGCACAGGGTTTCCTTGTATAGAATGATGTTTTAGAAACGGATTGTCTTTTAGTTCAAAGTGTCGGTGGATCTTGTAATTTTTCAACTCACCCGACAGATCGCTTTGTGGAGCGGGCAGCGTTCCGCCGATGATCACCTGCGGCTGATCGTTGTAAGCCACATTGAATTCATTCACGAACATGGCCGCGCCACCTGGGTGATTGACTAAAGTGACACCTGCTTCTTCAAATTTCTTCTTCAGTTCGGGACTAACCATGCCGCCTTCCCATGCTCCCCAGTTGATCGCTGAGACTTTTGTTTTTGGGTGGTTTGTTCGGAATAGATGTGCCGCCTTACTCAGTATTTCGTTGGCCATTGCATAATCCGCTTGTCCTACGTTGCCATAAAAACCAGCCACCGAGGAGAACATCACCAGATGTTTCAAATGATCGGGGTTGACCACGCTCAGCATGCTCAATAAGCCATCCAGCTTCACGGAAAGCACATTATTAAAATCTGCCTCTGTTTTGTTTTGAATATGCTTATCGGCCAGCACGCCCGCGCCGTGGATCAGGCCGGTGATCGCGCCGAATTGATTGCTGATTTCACGCAACCTGGGGCGAATTTCCGCCAGATTGGTGACGTCTGCTTTTACATAAACGGCTTCTGATCCGGCAGCTTTGATCGCTGTCAGCGTGTCATCGATTTCTTTTTTTGCGACAATACTATTGTAAATTCGCTTCACTTGTTGGAGGTCAACTTTTTCGCCTTTTTCTTTCAAATCGGTCATGATCAGCCGCTTCAACGCCGCTTCATCGCTTTCCTTTTCGACAAAGGTTGGGATCATAAAATCATCAGACGATCTGCCGAGCAAAATGAATTTCGGTTGAAACTTTTTGGCTAATTCGATCACGCAGCTTGCAGTGACTCCTTTTGCACCGCCGCTTACCAAAAAAACATCTTCGGCGGTGATGTCCGCTGAAATAGTGGCTTGGTCGTCCAGCAAAACCGGAGTGGTTTCAAAAGTCGCTCTTCCGGTTGTTGAGATTCCTGTTTCGGTGTAAAGCAGGTTGGCGTCGTGCAATTCTCCGAAAATATGTTTTGCCATCGCCTCGTGTTCCAATTCCGGCTGGAGGTCAACCGATCTGCAAAAAACCGTCGGCCATTCGAGGTTCAGGGATTTTACAAGCCCTGAAAGTCCGCCTCCCAGAATGGAGACGTTGGAGCGCTTTCCCCAGCCCATTTTGCCATCGAGGCGAGTGACGGTGAGAAATGCAGGCCGCTGTGTTTTGGCAGCTTGCGCCAAAGCAGGTTGCAGATGTTTAGCCAGCAAAAAGACCAGTTTTAATAAGTTTTTTTCTGTTGAAAAATGTTGGGCAAATTGACCGTTTTCAAATTGAAAATGCGGATGCAAATGAATGAAGGTTCCGATTTGGCCGTATTTTGAGACGATGGTTTCCACGGCATTTTTAACAACCTCATCGGCATTGCCTTGCAAAGTCACGGTTCGCTCAAAGTTCGCGTTTTGATTTTCCGTAAGGTTCAAAACCACAACTTTATGGCCTTTCCCTTCCAGTTGGTTGACAACGGATCGAGTCATTTGGCTGCCCTCATTGGTCACGATGGTTAAAGCCAATTTATCGGGATCGAAATCCAGAAGATCGGGAGCCGGGAGGAATTTCAATTCGATGGTCTTTCGTTCAACGCCATGAAAAGGGGAGGTCTGAACAGTTGTCAAACCTCCCTCTGAGTTTTCTTTCAACGATGTTTTATTTTCAACTAAGCGGGAACTTTTTTTTTTGATTTTCCTGAGATAAATTCCACGATTTCGCCGAGCGTTCGGAGTTCGGCCAGTTCCTGTGGGTTGATGTTTGAAATGCCCGGATTTTGTTCGGTGATGGCTCCGAAGATCTCCACCCTTTTGATGGAATCGATACCGAGGTCAGCTTCCATATCCATGCTGAGTTCGAGCATTTCCGCAGGGTATCCGGTTTTTTCGCTGACGACTTTCATCAATACATCGGTGATCATCGAGTTGTCCAGGGTTTCGGTTTCGGCAGCGACGGGTTCTGGCGTTTCAGCAACCGGTTGTGGTTGCAGAGCGGGATTAGTTACGGGAGTGGATTGCGGTACCTTTTCAGCAACCCCTTTCCCGGAGATGAAATCCACGATCTCGCCAAGTGTACGCAGTTCAGCCAGTTCCTGCGGGTTGATGTTGGAAATGTTTGGATTTTGTTCGGTGATGGCTCCGAATATCTCCACTCTTTTGATGGAATCGATGCCGAGGTCAGCTTCCATGTCCATGCTAAGTTCGAGCATTTCCGCAGGGTAACCGGTTTTTTCGCTGACGACTTTCATCAATACATCGGTGATGAAAGCGTTGTCCGGCGCAGGAGTGGCAACGCTGTTTGCGATGGTTTTCGGAGTTTCGGCAACCGGCTGTGGTTTTGGAGCCTGTGGAGCAGTAGCTACAACGGGAGTGGATTGCGGCAATTGTTCAGCGACTCCTTTCCCGGAGATAAATTCCACGATCTCGCCGAGTGTGCGGAGTTCAGCTAATTCCTGCGGATTGATATTGGAGATGCCCGGATTTTGTTCGGTGATGGCTCCGAATATCTCCACCCTTTTGATTGAATCGATGCCGAGGTCAGCTTCCATGTCCATGCTAAGTTCGAGCATTTCGGCGGGGTAACCGGTTTTTTCGCTGACGACTTTCATGAGCACATCGGTGATCATTGCCGTATTTTGGCCGGTCTTAACCGCAGGAGTTGCAATAGGTTTTGGAATATCCAAGACTTCGGCGGGTGAATCCACGACTTTGGTTTTTTCCACAGCGCCGTTTTGGATTTTTGTGCCATTGCCGTTGTTCATCGGCTTGGTGACGACTGCCGGTTTTTCCACAGGGGTCTGCTTGAAATTGTTTTCAAACCTGGCTACAACCTCTTTAGTTTGGGCTGATTGCGGATCAATGTGGCCGCCGAGCATACGGATGAGTTCCAGCGATTGTTTGTTTTGTTCATTGACAAAATTTTCGAACATTTCGATTGACTTGGTCTGCTGGCTTTTAAAATGCTCGATTGTTTCTTTCAACAGATTTAAGGTTTCTTTATTCATTATTTCCTCTTCATTTTGTTCAACCGAAGGTGTTTCGACCGTTTTATTTGCAATAAAAGTTTCGGTATTTACACTTTGAGTTGCGCTTTGATCTTTAGCTTGTTTTATTTGAAAATTATTGTTTAAAACTTCTTCGTAGGCCTGGTGAGTAGGCTCGCTGACGTAGTTGTTGCCGCTGAGTTTTACATCGAGTTTAGTTGCAACCGGCGGCTTTCTTTCAGGACGTTTGTAAATGTCGATATTGGAAATTGGCAGTCCCAAAACCTGCAATTGCACCACAGCCTGACGGAATTGCTGGTCGCTGTTCCTTTGTGCATTCGGGTTGAACGCAATGGCGTAGTGTTTTTTATCTTTCAAAATATCCTTAACCAAACCAGTCAACACAGGTTTTGGTCCGATCTCGACAAAAACACGTCCCCCGGCATCATAGATATTTTCAATCTGGGATTTGAAAAGTACAGGTTTTAAAATATGACCTTCCAAAATGCTTTTGATCTCATCGGCATTTCCGGGATAAGCTTTGGCGGTGGTGTTGGAATACACCGAGGTATTGGCCGTGCGGAAAGTACATTTTCGGATGGCCTGTGCAAAGGGCTGTTGGGCATGTTCGACGTAGGCGGTGTGAAAAGCTGCGGATACCGGCAACTGAACGGATTTTAAACCATTGTTACTCAACAATTCTTTTGCTTTCGCGATGGCCTCGGTTCCTCCTCCCAACACCAGTTGTCCGGGGGCATTCAAATTGGCGATTTCAACTCCGGGCATTTGTGCGAGGAGCGGGCGTATCTGCTCTTCCGATGCTTTTACAGCGAGCATACTTCCTGAATCTGCCTGAGCGGATTGCTGCGCCATGGCCTGGCCTCTGGCTTTGGCCAGCGACAGGTAATCGGCGTCGGTTATCACACCGCCAGCCCAAAGGGCAGTAAGTTCCCCAAAGCTGTGCCCAGCAGTCATATCTGCTTTGAAGCCAGCCCTGGTCAGCGTTTTGAACATGCCCATGCTCAAACCGCCGATGGCAGGTTGTGCAAATTGCGTTTGTGTCAGATTTTCCGCATCCGTAAATACAGGTTTTGGAAAAACGAATTCCGTCAATGGAGGCATTTGCTCACCGGCAAACAGCGCATCGAGCGCTTCATAAGTTTTGTGGATTTCGGGAAAAGCGTTGACGATCTCTTTGCCCATGCCGACGTACTGCGAGCCTTGCCCTGGAAACAAAGCAACCACTTTTTCGCTTTGGTCGATCCCTTGCGGGCGATAATAAACGCCGTTGGGATGATCCCAGGCAGTTTTGTCGGATTGCAGTAATTTGGCTGAGAGTTCCAGAAAATGGATGCATTCCTCAATCGAACCGGCTACAAAACCCAAACGAGCTTCATGTTTTGAAATCCGGATATTTTCGTAAGCATTTTTTAATTCAAAAAAAGTTTGTCCGGCATTTTCGCCCTTCAGGCTGGCCACGAGATTGCGGCACACCAGTAGCAATTCTTCCGGAGTATTTGCTTTCAGGATCACAGGATGATAAGGCGTATGCAAACGGTCGGCTGCGAGCGGCTGGCTGTCGTGCTCTTCCATTGCAAAATGCACATTGATGCCACCGAAGCCAAAAGCGCTGACCCCAACCCTTCGCGGTGCCTCTTTTTTAAACCAGGGGCGCGTTTCAGAATTGACATAAAAAGCAGAATCTTCGATGTTGAATTTCGTGTTCGGCTTGGTGACATTGATCGAGCCGGGCAATACTTTATGGTACAAGGCCAGAGCGGCTTTTATCATTCCGGCGGCGCCGGCTGCTGCTTTGGTGTGTCCGATCTGCGATTTTACACTGCCGATCCCAATGCTGTTTTTATTGGGGTTTCCTTCTCCGAACACCATTTGCATGGATGTAAATTCCGTAGGATCGCCGGCGCCGGTTCCCGTGCCGTGTCCTTCGATCAGTCCGACTGTTGCCGGATCAAAACCAGCGTCTTCGTAAGCGCGATTCATGGCCAGGGCCTGGCCGGCAGGTCGTGGAGCATATACGGATTTGAACCTTCCGTCGCTGGAAGTTCCCACTCCTTTTATCAGTGCATAAATACGGTCTCCGTCGCGTTCCGCATCTTCCAGCCTTTTCAAAACCAGCATACCGATGCCTTCACCGATGAGCATACCGTCAGCTTCATCATCAAACGGTCGGATCTTCCCTGATTTGGAAAAAGCAGGCGTTTTTGAAAAGGACATGTACATGAACGGCGAATTATCGGTATCGACGCCACCGGTGAGCATCATATCCACACGGCCTTCGATCAGTTCGCTGACCGCCATTTTGATGGCGCTCAGGGAAGCGGCGCAAGCGGCATCGACTACGCTGTTGATGCCGCCGAGGTCGAAGCGGTTGGTGATACGGCCTGAAATGACGTTACCCAGCATACCGGGAAATGAATTTTCATTCCAACCGATGTAAGCTTTTTTCATTTTATCGACAATAACCGGGATGTCTTCTTCGGCGATGCCGCTGGAGCGCAGCGCTTTTTCCCAAACGGGAAACTGGAGCCTTGAAGTGAGGGGCGTGATGAGCTTTTGTCCGCCACCAACGCCGAGTATGGCGCCTGTTCGCTCTCTGACTTCTTTGGTAAATTTTTCAGATTTTTGGCCATAGCCGGCGTCTTCAAATGCATCGCGTGCGGCTACCAACGCCAGGAGTTGCGATACGTCGGTTACTTCCAGGATATTTGGAGGAAGTCCGAATTCCATGGGGTTGAAATCAATTTCAGGTAAAAAGCCACCGACTTTGCAGTATGTTTTATCTTCAGCGTTCATATCGGCGTCGTAATAATCGCTGATGCGCCAGCGGCTATCGGGCACATCCATGATGCTGTCTTTAGCCTGGATGATGTTCGTCCAAAATTCTTCAATGTTACTCGCATCTGCAAACATGGCAGACATTCCAACTACGGCGATAGGTGTTTTTTTCAACGAACTGTTTATATTCATTATGTTCTTAATTTTTATATCTCGTTAAAGCGTGACGTAGAACAACTCTTTTTGCATCTCCAAAAGTTTGATCCCTTTTTTTGTGCAGATGCCCCGCAGGTATGGTAGCATGATCCCGAAGGTCAGCCTTGCTTTGCTGTATTCCTGGATAGGGAACAAGTCGTTGTCTTTTAATAATTTCAGCAGGTTGAGCACGGTTTTCATGGCCACGTCGATGTCCAGGTCTTCCATAAAAAGCCCGTCTTTGATGCCCCATTTAGCCAGGTAGATCAATTCCTCGTGTGCAAAATTTTTATTTGCTCGATACGATTCGCTGAGCAATCCGGGATGATAATGAATGATGTCATTGAAAAAATTGGGGTTGGTCACGTTGGCACGGTTGACGATGTGCTGGTGCAGGTAACCCATGGCTTCAATGGCATTTTCCGAATTTCGGATAACTTCCTCGTTTTCTTCCCGGATGCGGGCGTGGTAATTGTTCAGGCAGGATCGCAGCAAGTCTGTTTTGTCAGCAAAATGTGCGTAGATCGTGCGCTTCGAGGTATGCAATTCTTTGGTGATCCTGTCGAGGGTTACGGTTTTTACGCCGTGTTTTAAAAATAGATCTGTGGCTACATTGATGATCTTTTCCTTGTCGATCATGCTGCTGAAAATTTGAAAATTTAATTCGCGGTAATTTAATTGTACCGAAAGTACCGCAAAGAAATGAATAATTGTTCAAACCACAAACTATTGATAATTAATACTTCGGTAATTTTTTTCTCACGCAAAGGCGCAAACGCGCAAAGTATTAAAAATCAGTGCTTTGGGGTCTTGGCAGG
>CAZKDA010000066.1:0-21748 GCA_964551455.1 uncultured Saprospiraceae bacterium | reverse complement strand
CGATTGAGTGGGAACGCATTCACAACCTTCCCGACCATGTGTATTTCAATCATTCGCAACACGTCAGTGTTGGAAAAGTGGAATGCCAGACCTGCCACGGCCCGGTGGAGAAAATGAAAGTTTTAGAACAGTACGCCCCATTGTCTATGGGCTGGTGCGTGAATTGCCACCGCGAAACCGAGGTGAAATTTTCCGATAATGAATATTACAAATCTTATGAGCGCTACCACAATGAACTGAAAGAAGGAACGAGAGACAAAGTAACAGTAGAAGAGATCGGCGGCCTCGAATGCCAGAAATGCCATTATTGAAAACCTCGCCATAAAAACGAAAAACGCATTATATATTATAGCATTTAAAAGAACATGAAGAATAAAAATAATGAGATCTGGGTAGGGGCAAATGACAATGACCCGACTTTGGTTGAATCTGCCAATAAGGAATTTACAGAACTTCCCATCATCGATACCTTGTCGGAAAATGCAGCATTGGATTTGAGCAGCAATCGAAGGGATTTTTTGAAATATCTCGGTTTTGGACTTGGCGCTGCAACCATTGCCGCAGGCTGTGATATTCCTGTGAAAAAAGCCATTCCTTATGTTGTAAAACCAGATACCATAGTTCCCGGAGTTGCCAATTACTACGCCTCCAGCTTTGTAAAAGGCGGTGATTATTGCTCCATCCTGGTCAAAACCCGCGAGGGGCGTCCCATCAAAATCGAAGGCAACGCTTTATCGGGAGTGACCAAAGGAGGAACCAGCGCCAGGGTACAAGCCTCAGTTTTGGATCTCTACGATGTCAATCGTTTGAAAGGCCCTAAAAAAGTTGCCGATGACGGCTCAACCAATGAAATGACATGGGAAGATCTGGACAAGGAGATCATGTCAAAACTTAGCCCCGGAGCGAATATTGCCATTATTTCAAATACTATTCTCAGCCCGACGACTAAGAGGGCGATTGCCGATTTTCAAATAAAATATCCAAACGCGAAACTCGTGGTTTATGACCCGGTTTCCTGTTCCGCTATACTCGAAGCCAACGAAGCTAACTTCGGAGACCGGGTCATTCCCAACTATCATTTTGACAAAGCAGACGTTATCGTGAGCTTTGGCGCTGATTTTTTGGGCACCTGGATTTCCCCGGTCGAGTACGCCGCTCAATATGCTTCAAAACGAAAAATCAAAAATGTTGAAAATGCCGCCATGTCTCACCACATCCAGGTGGAAAGCGGCATGACCATGACCGGCTCCAACGCCGACAACCGAATCCTGATAAAACCTTCCGAGCAAGGCGCTGCTATTGCTGCGCTTTACAACGAAGTGGCAGGATTGACCGGCGGCGACAAAGTTTCTACCCCTGCCGTCAATCCCAAAGCTGCGGCAGCATTGAAAACCGTTGCACAAAAACTGGTGGCTAACAAAGGAAAATCACTGGTCGTTTCCGGTTCCAACAACGTTGGTGAGCAGATTTTGGTAAACAAAATGAACGACCTGCTGGGAAGTTACGGCGCGACCATTGAATTCGCCGAAGCTTCTTTGCAACGCCAGGGCATCGACCGGGACATTCAAAATCTCATTACCGAAATGAACCGCGGAAGTGTCAATGCCGTGTTCGTTCTGGATGGCGCCAACCCGGCCTACGATCTGCCGAATGCAGAAGATTTCAAAGCGGCTTTTTCAAAAGTGTCGCTGAGGGTTTCGCTTTCCAGCGTTCCCGGTGAAACCACTGCTGCCTGTAATTACCAGGCACCCAATCACAACATCCTGGAATCATGGGGCGATGCCGAGCCGAAGCGCGGAAATTACAGCCTGATCCAACCGACGATCTCTCCGCTGTTCAATACCCGGCAGTCCGAAGTTTCATTGCTCACCTGGGCGGATAGCGAAACCCTCGACAAAACCGCCGAGCAGCCTTATTATGAATACCTGAAGGCTAGCTGGGAGCAAAACATGTTCCCCGAACAAAATGATTATGCCACTTTCCAGGCATTTTGGGATTCGTCCCTGCATGGCGGCATTTTTGAAACGATGCAAAATTCCGAAACCGGAAGCACCTGCACCGCCGATGTTCAGGCTGCTGCGGCTAAGATCAACAAACCTTCGGGCAGTGAAATTGAGATCAGCTTTTACGAGCCGATCAATATCGGCGCCGGCCAATACGCCAACAACCCCTGGCTTCAGGAGTTGCCCGATCCGGTCACCCGCTGTACCTGGGGCAATTATATCAGTGTGCCGGTAGAATGGGACGGCGCTTCCAGTGATTTCAAGGGCTATTTGGGGATTGGAAAAGACGTAGCAAAAGGAAAAGCGGAATTTGTGGAAGTGGATGTGAACGGTGTTGCTGCCAGCTTTACGGCAGTCGCACAATTCGGACAGGCTCCCGGTACCATTTCCGTTGGATTGGGATATGGCCGTACCAATGCCGGATTGAGTGCAAAAGGAGTGGGAACCAATGTCAATCCCTGGCTTTCGCTTGACGCTAATGGTAATACAAAATATTACGCTGATGTAACTTCCATAAAAGTTACAGGTACTGATAAGGAATTTGCCTGTGTGCAGTACCATCACACCATGGGAGTAACCACGCGTGGCGAAGACGGCAATATTGTCAACGATCCTTCCACCGGCAAACCTTTTAATGTCGATGAAAAAGAGCTTGGTCTCAGCGGTTATCAGGGGTCATTGACCAACCGTTCTGTCATTTTTAATACCAACCTGAAAACGCTAAAAGAAAAGACGGATGAACTTCACCACAAGCGCGAAGAGTACCAGCATCTCAATCGGCAGACCCTGTACTTTGGACACGAAGACAAATATACTGTCGGTCATCACTGGGGAATGTTCGTCGATCTCAACGCCTGCATCGGCTGCGGCGCTTGTTCGGTAGCCTGTATGGCTGAAAACAACGTACCTGTGGTTGGCAAGAAAGAAGTTTCAAGACATCACGAAATGTCCTGGTTGCGGATAGACCGCTACTTTTATGGAGATGTTTCCAGCCCGAATGTCGTGTATCAGCCGCTGATGTGCCAGCATTGTGATAATGCGCCTTGTGAAAACGTATGCCCCGTGGCTGCGACCAACCACAGCGCAGAAGGCTTAAACCAGATGGCTTACAACCGTTGTATCGGAACGAGATACTGCGCCAACAACTGCCCTTACAAAGTCCGCCGGTTCAACTGGCTGGATTACACCACCGCCGATCTGTTCCCGGCCAACGAATACGATCTCAATGGAGAAGAAATACCTTTCGGAGCGGACAACCTCACGCGTATGGTTTTGAATCCTGATGTCACCGTTCGTTCGAGAGGTGTTATTGAAAAATGCAGCTTCTGCGTTCAGCGGATCCAGGAAGGCAAACTCACGGCAAAACGCGAAGGACGGGTTTTGAATGACAACGATGTCAAAACCGCCTGCCAGACCGCCTGCCCAACCGGCGCTATCGTATTTGGCGATACTAACAACAAGGAAGGCCAGTTGGCAAATGAATTAAAAAATCCATTGATTTACAGAGTTTTAGAAGAAGTGAATACCGAATCTTCCGTGTCGTACACTATGAAGGTGAACAACCGCAGCGAAGATATCGACAAAGCGATCAGCTAAATTTTGAAACAAGTTTATAACCGATATAATTTTATAATTTATGAGTGCTGTTGTTTCTCCAATCCGGAAACCATTAGTAGAAGGTAGTAAGACTTACCACCAGATCACAGAGGATATCGTCGCTCCTACCGAGCGGGTTCCCAGCGGTGAATGGGTGGTAGCTTTTATGGTCGCATTGGGGTTTTTGACCTTCGGCGTTTTTTGTATCCTTTGGACGATCTGGTTTGGGATTGGCACCTGGAATCTGAACAGGACGATCAACTGGTCATGGGATATTACCAACTTCGTTTGGTGGATCGGTATCGGTCACGCGGGAACACTGATCTCTGCGATCCTTTTGCTTTTCCGGCAAAAGTGGCGTACAGGGGTTAATCGCGCTGCTGAGGCGATGACGATATTCGCCGTTATTTGTGCCGCGCTGTTTCCCGGCATCCACATGGGACGGATATGGCTGGCGTTTTTCATTTTCCCATACCCCAACACGAGAGGCCCTCTGTGGGTGAATTTCAACTCGCCGTTGCTTTGGGACGTTTTTGCGATCAGTACTTATTTCACCGTTTCGGTTTTGTTCTGGTACACAGGTCTGGTGCCTGATTTTGCAACCATCCGCGATAGAGCTAAAGGCCTGAGAAAGCGCTTTTATAATTTTCTGTCTTTTGGCTGGACGGGTTCCGCAAAACACTGGCAGCGATGGGAATCCCTGTCGCTGGTTTTGGCCGGTATCGCCACGCCGCTTGTACTTTCCGTACACACCATCGTAAGTTTCGACTTCGCCACTTCGGTCATTCCGGGCTGGCATACCACGATATTCCCGCCCTACTTTGTGGCAGGAGCGATCTTCTCTGGTTTTGCAATGGTACTGACGCTGATGGTTATTACCCGGAAAGTACTCAAACTGGAGGAATACATCACCGTGAATCACATCGAGTCGATGAACAAAGTCATCCTCGTGACGGGAACCATCGTCGGAACCGCTTACCTGACGGAGCTTTTCATCGCCTGGTATTCTGGTTATGTTTACGAACAATTTGCATTTTACAACAGGGCGACCGGTGTTTACTGGTGGGCATATTTCGGCATGATGACCTGCAACGTGATCACTCCGCAACTTTTCTGGTCGAGAAGGATACGCCGCAGTATTTGGTGGACTTTCTTCCTTTCCATAGTCGTAAATATCGGGATGTGGTTTGAGAGGTTTGTGATCATTGCCACCACGCTGGCACGCGATTATTTGCCATCGAGCTGGAGCTATTATGTGCCAAGCTGGGTGGAGGTAGGAATTTTCCTGGGAACATTGGGAATATTTTTTACGCTATACCTGATCTTTACAAGGGTAGCTCCCGTGGTTGCCATCGCCGAGATCAAACACATTCTCAAATCTGCAGGCGATCAATATACCGGTGAAAATGCAAAACACAAGCATCATCACGATGACGCAGAGGCGCATTAAAGTTAGGGGTTTCCCGATGAAATCGGGATCTACGCTTCGCTGCGAAGGGGTTAGAGGTTAGAGGTTAGAGGTTAGAGGTTAATGGTTAATGGTTAGGGGTTTAGAAACTAGAAACTAGAAACCCCGATGAAGCCGGGAAAACCAGCAACTTTTCAAATTAGCAAATTAACAAATTAGCAAATTAGCAAATTAGTAATATAAAAATGACAGCATCTAAAGAAGTTTTATTTGGTTTGTACGATGATGAAACCGATCTGTTAAAAGCCGTCAAGCAAGCGAATCAGGAACACCTGGACATTATGGATGTTTTTACGCCATTTCCGGTGCATGGCCTCGATCCGCTGCTGGGCTTAGCTGAATCAAGGTTGCATATCGCCGGTTTCGTTTATGGCGCTATCGGAACTATGACGGCGTTTCTGTTTATGACCTGGGTATTTACCAGAGACTGGCCGATCATTTTTGGTGGAAAACCTTATTTTTCATCTCCGGCGTTCATTCCGATCACTTTTGAGTTGACGGTGCTCTTTGCTTCAATTGGCATGGTAGTAACATTTTATACGATCTGCGGAATGGCTCCCGGAATTACCAACCCGACGCTTCACGACAGAATCACCGACGACAAGTTTTGTATTGCTTTTAACACCAACGGTTATTCAAATGACGAGATTGACCGGCTGAAAAGTTTCTTTACAAGCACTGGCGCTTCGCATGTTGAAACCAAAACGATTTAAAACCGAAAACTTTTGGAAGATACCAAATTAGTTGACATGAATAATAAACGAAATCATATACTGACATTTTTTACATTGGCGCTACTTCTCTCCTTCAGCGCATGCCAGCAGCCAAAAGGCAACAGCACCGGCAGTGAGTATATGCCCGACATGGCGCATTCGATAGCTATTGAAGCCAATACTTATAGCTATTATTACTGGAATAACTGGGATGAGCATAGCCAGTTGAAGCTGAAAGAACTGTCCATGCCTCGCAATCCGGTACCAGGGACAATAGCGCGTGGCTACTCAGGGATTCATTATGCTCCGACGGCTACGGCGCGTAATACCGTTATGAGCCAACTGAATGGAGAAGGGGCTGTGCAGGCCATCCACATTCCGGCCAACGGAAATGTACCTTATTATTATGAAAATACTGTTGAAGACCGCGCGAAAGCCACTGAGGAGATCATCGACAATCCTTTCCCGATCACAGATGCAGGGCTGAAAAGAGGTGGTAACCTTTATAATATCTATTGTGGAATCTGTCATGGTGAAAAAGGAGACGCAAATGGCTACTTAGTTCGTGACGATGGAGGGGTTTACCCTGCTATTCCTGCGAACTTCCTGGCTGACGATTTTGTGAACGCATCCAATGGCCGCTTCTATCATTCGATCATGTACGGGCTGAATGTCATGGGAAGTTATGCCGACAAACTGTCTTACGAAGAGCGTTGGCAGGTCATCCATTATATCCGGTCGTTGCAGGCCAAAGAGAAAAAGTTGGTTTACAATGAAAATCAAAATACGCTGAACGAGATCGATGTGCCGGCAAATCCCACGGCGCCGATAGCGTCTAATGATACCGAAACAGAAGAAACTACGGAAGGTGAAGAAACCAAGCCTGCCGAAACAGAAGGCGAGCAATAGTAGTCAAAAAAAAATAAAGTATTTTATTACACGGCGCCGGGTTGCCGGACCTTATTTTAAATAACAAGAATAATGAATCAGTTTACCTTTGAAGGCAAACAAAAAAGCGTTTTCGCAGGAATGATGATACTAGGTGTTGTCTGTATGGTTTTAAGCTATTATGACAATACCGTTCCATACCATTCGCGGTTTTGGACCAATTTTTTGCACAACTCGGTATTTTTTCTGGGTATTGCTTTTATTTCTCTATTCATTATGACGGCGAGCATTACGGCTTATGCCGGCTGGTTTACGGTGTTTAAAAGGATATGGGAAGCCTACTCAATGTTCCTCATCGTAGGGCTGATATTGATGTTGGTCATCATTGCCGGTATCTGGGGGCATTTTCACCATTTATATCATTGGGCTGACGATGCGGTGGTCGCCGTCGATGCGTTAATACAGGGAAAATCCGGCTTTTTGAACAAAAACTGGTACACCTTCGGAACGATCATCATTGTAGGACTTTGGTACTTTTTTGCGAAAAGGATCCGAAGTTTGTCTTTGGAAGAGGATGCAAGCGGTACAGCAGATTTTGCCATTCATAAAAAGATCAAAGTATATGCGGCGATCTTCCTTCCGTTGGCTGCATTTTCCAGCGCTGCCATGATCTGGCTGTGGACGATGTCGATCGAACCGCATTGGTACAGCACGATGTATGCCTGGTACAGCTCGGCGAGCTGGTTCGTTGCAGCGATAGCCTTGACGATACTCACCCTCATCTATTTGAAATCACGAGGTTACTTCGAAAACGTGACCGAGGAGCATTTGCACGACCTGGGTAAATTCATGTTTGCTTTCAGTATCTTCTGGACTTACCTGTGGTTTTCGCAATACATGTTGATCTGGTACGCCAACGTCGGTGAAGAAACGGTTTATTTCAAACTCCGCAGGGACGAATACCCTGTGCTGTTTTACGGCAACCTGATCATGAATTTCTTTTTGCCTTTTCTGATATTGATGAGAAATGATACCAAGCGAAAATACGGCATTCTTACATTTACTTCACTCCTGGTATTTTTTGGCCACTGGTGGGATTTCTTTTATATGATAAAACCGGGCGTTTACACCGAAGTGATGCATGCGGCTGGCGATCATGGCGCACATGGCGGTTACGTTGCAGGGTTCACCATACCCGGATTACTGGAATTGGGAACGTTGATCGGATTTCTGGGTTTGTTCATGTACCTGACCTTTAATCAACTGACAAAAGCCAGCCTCAATGCCGAGCGCGACCCGTATTATTCCGAGAGTGTTCACCATCATGTTTGAGATTGAAAAGCATAAGAAAAACAAGTTTTCAAAAAACGTAAATCAATATAAATAATGATAGCTCTAATTTCGATTTTATGTTTGATACTGATCGCGATGGTTGTGGTTCAGATCGGGAAAGTGACCGAACTGGCATCGCGGATCAGGGGAGAAGAGGAAGCACAGGAAGAAGCAAACGTATGGAATGGAAGATTCTCATTGGCTTTTTTGGTGGTTTTTTTAGTGGGTTGTGTAGTATCCGCTATTTATTATAAAAACAGCATGCTGGGCTATGGCCCTCATATTTCCGCATCGGAGCACGGCAGCCAACTGGATAGATTGTTCAATATTACGCTATTCTTTACGGGGCTGGTATTCGTCATAACTCACATCTTTTTATTCTGGTTTGCTTACAAATACCAGGGAAAATCCGGACGCAAAGCGCTGTTCTTTTCACACGACAATAAGCTGGAAATTATCTGGACTGCTGTCCCTGCTGTGGTGATGACCTTCCTGGTTGTCGGCGGCCTGGATGCCTGGAATACAGTGATGGCGGATGTTTCGCCTGATGAAGAATATATCGAGATCGAAGCTACCGGGATGCAATTCCTGTGGACGATGCGTTATCCGGGACCGGATGGCGTTTTGGGTACAAAAAATTATAAACTGATTACACCTCTCAATCAATTGGGAGTAGATTTTTCTGACGACAAGAGCCTCGACGATGTGGTTTCTGCTGCTGCGGGTGAGATCATCAAATTGCCTGTGGGCAAAAAAGTCCGCGTCAGGATCACTGCCCGCGATGTATTACACAATTTCGACCTGCCGCATTTCAGGGTGAAGATGGACGCCATTCCGGGTATCCCGACGTATTTTGTTTTTACACCATCAGTGACCACCGAAGAATATCGCGAAAGGCTCGGAGCGCTCGACAAAAACGGCAAGCCGCTCTATCCCGAATGGCATTTGCCTTCCGATCCCACCGATCCGGGAAGTAAGCCGAGATGGCAGGCTTTTCATTATGAACTGGCTTGCGCGGAGCTTTGCGGAAGTGGACATTATAGTATGCGCCGTATCGTGGAGATCGTATCACAAGAGGAATACGATGCATGGGCAAAAGGGTTGAGTTCATTTTATGAAACAACCATCAAGGGAACCGAAGAAGATTCCCGTAAGGAGCTTTAACACAGTAAAGTTTTGGGGAATTTTATTTGATTAAAATAATTTTAAACTTACTGTAAAAGGTAAGGATTCATAAATCATTTAATGCGATGGCTAACATAGCAACCAATTACGAAGAGGATATCCTGATAAAAGAACAGGGTTATGATGACCATTTTCATGAGCATCATCATGGCGATAAATATCAATCGAATTTTATAACCCATTGGATATTTAGCCAGGATCACAAGATCATTGCCAAGCAGTTTTTGATCACTGGTATCTTTTGGGCTCTTATCGGGGCTGCAATGTCGATCATTTTCCGCTTGCAACTTGGTTTTCCGGAAGAAAACATGGCCTGGCTCAAGCCATTGCTCGGTAAATGGATCACTGTCAATGATGTCGGCATCGGTTCCTTGAACCCTGAATTCTATTATGCCCTGGTGACGATGCACGGAACCATCATTGTGTTTTTCGTACTCACAGCCGGATTGAGCGGCACCTTCAGCAACCTGCTGATCCCCTTGCAGCTCGGAGCCAGGGATATGGCTTCGCCGCTGCTGAATATGTTTTCCTATTGGTTTTTCTTCCTTGCCGGGGTCGTGATGTTTGCTTCGCTGTTTTTGAGTACCGGGCCTTTCTCAGGTGGCTGGACGGCCTATCCGCCGCTCAGCGCATTGCCGCAAGCCTCTTCCGGTTCAGCGGCAGGTATGACCTTGTGGATCGTCAGTCTTGTGCTCTTTGTGGTTTCGGTGCTGCTGGGTGGTATCAATTATATTACTACAGTATTGAATTTGCGAACCAAAGGCATGACTATGTGGCGAATGCCTCTGACGATCTGGGCATTTTTCATCACTGCGATCATCGCGCTGTTATCGTTTCCCGTTTTGGCTTCCGGATTCTTTTTAATGATGTGCGACCGAGGGTTAGGCACCAGCTTTTTCCTTAGCGATATTTATATCGGAGGGCAAGCGCTGGAACATGTAGGCGGAAGCCCGATCCTGTTCCAACACTTGTTTTGGTTTTTGGGTCACCCGGAGGTTTACATTATCATCCTTCCGGCGATGGGTCTTGTCTCCGAAGTGATGTCAGTACATGCAAGGAAACCGATCTTTGGGTATAAAGCGATGGTGTTTTCCATCCTGGCAATCGCATTTTTGTCTTTCATCGTTTGGGCACACCACATGTTCATGGCGGGTGTAAATCCATTTATTTCCAACTTCTTCGTGATCTTCACGCTTATCATCGCGGTACCATCGGCAGTGAAGGTGTTCAACTGGATCACCACGCTTTACGGCGGGAATATACGGTTTACCACAGCGATGTTATTTGCCATCGGCTTTGTATCGATGTTCATTTCAGGTGGTCTGACGGGTATTTTTCTGGGCAACTCAGCTATTGATATCCAGATGCACGACACCTATTTCGTCGTTGCGCATTTCCATATAGTGATGGGTATTGCCGCGTTCTTCGGGATGTTTGCAGGAATTTACAACTGGTTTCCGAAGATGTACGGCAGGTTTATGAATGAGACCCTGGGCAAGATACATTTCTGGGGAACATTCGTCGGCGCTTATGCCATTTTCTGGCCGATGCACTATTTGGGTATGGCTGGAGTTCCTCGCCGATATTACAGTTTTGAAGCTTTCGATGCTTTTGCGCATTTTGCCGATTTGAATAAATTCATTACGATTTCCGCAATCGTTGTTTTTTCCTTGCAGGTATTGTTTGTAATCAACTTTTTCTATAGCATTTGGAAAGGTAAAAAACAAACGACCAAAAACCCCTGGGGCGCTACAACGCTCGAATGGACAACACCGATCAGGCCGGGACATGGAAACTGGCCAGGGAAGATTCCATCTGTCCACCGATGGGCTTATGATTATGGAAAAGACGGTAAAGAATTTATTCAGCAACATGTTCCGATCGGTGAAGATGAAACCGAAGTGCATTGAGTAAGGCCAGAGGCGGAAGGTAGTAAACCCCGATCCCGCTTCATTAGCGGGAGGGCAGGCAGGAAAACACCGACAGGTCGGGGCAGGCAGGAAATCGATGAATAAAACCAGACCTTGTGACCCCGACGAGTCGGGGCAACTTTAAACCAGCAACTTTTTTCAGCGTGTACACAAAAGCAAAAGAAGGCATACAAAGTTCATTGAAGCAAAAACTGGCGGATTACGCCCAGTTGATCAAACTGAGGCTGACCCTGCTCGTGGTGTTTTCATCCGCTTTGGCTTATATGATCGCCGGAGCTGGTTTTGTAAACTGGACGGGACTCGTGGTACTTTGCATGGGCGGATTGCTGGTGACCGGAGCTGCCAATACCTTGAATCAGGTGCTGGAACGCGACACGGATAAGCTGATGAAACGCACTGCCGGTCGTCCGCTGGCTGCCGACAGGATGACGGTTTCGGAGGCGGTCATGTCAGCAGGGTTCATGAGTTTGTTCGGGGTTATTTTCCTCGCCATGTTCAATGCCTGGGCAGCGTTGCTTGGCATGATCTCGCTGATCAGCTATGCCTTTGTTTATACGCCGATGAAGCGCATCAGCCCCCTGGCAGTCGTTGTGGGGGCTATCCCCGGAGCGATGCCGGTGATGATCGGATGCGTGGCGGCACAGGGAGAGATCACCATGCTGGCGATTGCATTGTTTGGCTTGCAATTCTTGTGGCAGTTTCCACACTTTTGGGCGATAGCCTGGCTGGCATTCGAAGATTATGCAAACGCAGGGTTCCATCTGTTGCCTTCCAAAAGAGGAGTGAAAGACGAAAACGCCGGTTTGCAATCTTTTATTTATGCACTGGTTTTGATTCCTGTCAGCTTGTTGCCTTTTTACCTGGGACTGACCGGGCTGGCATCGGCGCTGATCGTTTTGGCGAGCGGTGTGATCTATTCGTTTTTTGGATGGGATTTTTACAAAAAATGCAATCGCGAGTCAGCTTTGAAGTTGATGTTCAGTTCATTTTTTTATTTGCCCATTGTTTTGATAGCTTTATTTTTTGATAAAATATAAATGAAAAGAGGATGAATGTGGCTTATGCAGAATCCAGAAGGTACCGGAATAAGATCCATCCGCACAAGTTTGCGCTCTTGGTTGCCTGTGCGAGTATGGTGATGATGTTCGCTGCGTTTACCAGCGCCTACATCGTGAGGCATGCACAGGGCAACTGGCTGGAATTCAAGCTGCCCGATATGTTTTGGATCAGCACTTTGGCGATCGTTTTGAGCAGCGTGACTTTACAGGCGTCTTATTACTTTTTTATAAATGAAAACAGCCGCTCTTACAGATCATTGCTTCTGGCGACCTTTGTGCTCGGACTTTCGTTTTTGGCGCTGCAATACCAGGGTTGGCTGGAGCTTTCCAGCATTGGCGTTGAATTCAACGGCAATCCTTCGGGGTCTTTTGTTTATGTGATCTCCGGGATACACGCCATGCACATCCTGGCCGGTATTGCGGTATTGTTCGTGGCGCTGGTACATGCTTATTCCTTAAAATTCAAAGTAGTTCCGGTGCGTAAATTGAGGCTGGAACTGACGCTGATATTCTGGCATTTTTTAGGAGCGCTATGGGTTTATTTGTTTTTATTCTTTTTATTTCAATAAATACACAGCATTAAAAAAAACTGAAAAATCTTATTGAGGAAGATGATAGAAATTAGACTTCGGAGGTCAGAGGTCAGACGTGATAAGGGTTAAGCGTTACGAGCTATAAGTTATTTTAAACCAAGACATAGCCCATAACTCATAACCTCTTAAACCTGGCTACTTAATTTTTGACTTATAATTAAAGATAAATTTTAGATAAATAATGGCAACAGATACAGTTTTACATGAAGAATTAGAAACTCAGGACAGTTGGTCGGGCGGCAAAGAACCATTTAAGGCCAGTTACGGGAAGTTGATGATGTGGTATTTTTTGCTTTCCGATGCTTTTACTTTTGCCGGATTTTTGATCGCTTATGGCGCTATCCGCTTCAGTATGCCCACCTGGCCGGTTCCGGATTTTGTATTTGCGAAAGTTCCGTTTCTACACGTCGAAGCTCCATTGGTGTTTGTTACGTTCATGACATTTGTGTTGATCATCAGTTCGGTCACCATGGTTCGTGCTGTGCAGGAGGGGCATCGTGAAAACAAAGGCGGTGTGATAAAATGGATGCTCTGGACGATCGTTGGCGGGGCTACCTTCCTCGCATGTCAGGCCTGGGAGTGGACGACATTGATCGCCGCAGAAGGGATGACTGTAACCACCGACCCTTTTTCCAATCATCTGGAAAGTGGCGTTTATCTGAGTGGCGCAGAGTTGGAGCGTGCAGGTTTTTCAAAGCACAAAATTGAATTGCATGGCGGCCATGGCCACGATGACCACGGCCACGATTCTGCCGAGCGGTATTATTACCTGCCTGCCGGCGCCGCAGATATCGATGAGAACAGGTATTTTGAAAAAATCGATCATTACGGACATAACTTTTCCGGCGAGGAATTCAATGCCGGAGACCCTTATCTGATCACTTATGCGCACGATAGCCATCTGTACGAGCCGGGCGCCATGAAAACCAGCGGAGGAGAGATCACCAAAGAACATTTCGGACCTGTAGCTTTCGGATCACTGTTCTTTTTTATCACCGGGTTTCATGGATTTCACGTGCTTTCCGGTGTAGCCTTCCTGCTCATCATTGTTATCAATGTTGCAAGCGGGTTGTACGTCGAACGCAAAAACGGATACGAGATGGTAGAAAAAATGGGCCTTTACTGGCACTTTGTAGATTTGGTGTGGGTGTTTGTGTTCCTCGTGTTTTACCTTTTGTAAGATGGTTTTGGATTAGTGGTTATGGGTTATGGGTTATGGGTTATGGGTTAGTGGTTAGTGGTTAGTGGTTAGAACCGGCAACTAGAAACCCCGACCAGCCCCGACAAGTCGAGGCCAGTCGGGAAAACTTGCAACCAGCAATCCGCAACTAGCAAATTAGCAACTAGCAACTTGAAAAAATAGACGCTTTTTTAATTATAAAAAATAAAAGATATTCCTGATGGGAAATTTAAGTTACGAAGAATCGAAAAAATTAGTTTTCAAAGGATTGATCCTGCTGGGTATCGTCACGCTGGTGGAGGTATTTATAGCGCTGATCGGCAACGGACACGTCATTGAAGGTTTTGAATTGCCGATATGGATCATGTATCCGGCGATGATCGGTTTGAGCCTTTACAAAGCCTATTTTATTGTTTACGAATTTATGCACATGCGCTACGAAGTAAAGGGGCTTGCAATGAGTGTATTGCTGCCGATGCTCCTGTTGGTTTGGGGGATCATAGCATTTTTCCAGGAAGGAGATTCGTGGAAAGACCGCCGGGAGCAGATCAAAGAATTTGACCGCAAGGAAGCAAATCCCCAGGGTCAGGGGCTTTATTTCGACCCGGAAACGTATAATGGGTTGATCTGAACTAAAAAGGCGAAGCGGTGAGTTTCGCCTTTTTAGTTGCAACGAAAAGCTGCTTTGGTTGTTGGAAAGTTGATTGAATAAAAACCCTTCTTTGACAAATATCGTGGTCAAGCTAAAATGAAGTACAAATTTACGAAGTAAAATTTCGTGATTTATTTTCGCTTGACTTTAAAACACGAGATTTGACAAAGAACTAAAAAAACTATGACGGAACGCAAAAATTTATCGGGAAAGATACAGCTTGCCATTCTGGTGATATTTGTAATTTTTATGCCGCTGGGCTCGTGGTATTATCTGCAATCCGGGCATAATTATCACAAAAACCTGATGTCGGAATTAAAGGATTATGATAAAATTCCTGAATTCGAATTGCAGACCCAGTCCGGCGAAACGCTCAATTCCACTGACCTTTCCGGCACGATCACGATTTCTAATTTTTTCAACGCCACCTCTGCTTCGACGCCAGCGGTCTTCAATTTTGCCGATGAAATTCTCTCTCAATTTAAAGGTCGGCAAGACCTGAACTTTCTCTTCTTCAGCCTCGACCCGCAAATTCAAACTGATAGTACCATGCGGGCTTTCATTGAAAAAACCAATGTAAAGGATACCAGGGCGCATTTCCTTTACGGAGATCAAGAGCGAATTTCAGAATTGTTGAAAACGAGTTTCAAAGTGCCTTCGCCGAATGAGAGAAACGATGATGGCTACATCAGGCTTTCCGAACCGGATCGTTTTACAAATGAATACCCCTACTTTGTCTTAGCGGATACCAGCCTTACTATCCGGAATTATTACGATGCCACCGACAAATCCTCTGTGACAAAGCTGATCGAGCATCTGGCGATCATATTACCCAGAGAGAAAAAAGGCAAAGCTGAGCTTATCCCGCAAAAAGAAAAGTAACATGGAAAATGTACAACTCGCTAAAAAACTGAACTGGCTGGCTGTAGTCATCACGGTGGTAGTCCTGGCGCTGGTGGGCATGATGCGCAGGCCTGAATTCAAGATCCAAACGGATATTGATTTTGGATTTCTACCTCCGTTTCATGCCACCCTGAACACGCTTGTCGCGATTGCCCTGTTGTTTGCATTTTATTTCATAAAAAATAAAAACGTGGAAGCGCACCGCAGATCCATTTACGTAGCGATGGGACTTTCTGCCTTGTTTTTGTTGTCTTACGTCGTTTACCATTTTACCACCGAAGAGACCAGGTATTGTTTTGAAGGTTTTTCCCGCAAGGTTTATTTCTTCTTCCTGATCACACACGTGGTGTTGGCGGGAGCAATGTTGCCATTTATTTTGCTCACCTTCATTCGCGCCTATACGGGACAGTTTGAAAAACACAGAAAAATGGCTAAGTGGGTTTTTCCGCTTTGGTTCTATGTGGCGGTTACCGGGCCGGTTTGTTACCTGATGCTCAGGCCTTGCTATTGATGGGGGTAGGGGGAAAGTCGCGCCTGTGGCGCGACTGGGATGGTTGGGGAAAACAGTTTTGAGTGTGGAGTGTGAGTATGGAGGATTGCAAACAGTGAACGGAAAACGGAGAGCAGTGAACGGTGAACAGAACGCATCTATCGAATCCGCAAATTCGCAATTCAACAATTTTTCCTAATTTTGTAGAACATAAAAAATCCTGACGATGAAAAGCACATTATTTAAAATCCTGACTATCTGCCTGCTCACGTTGTTGTTCAGTTTCAAAAGCATTGAAAGTGCTGCGCAATGTCCGATGTGTAAAATGTCAACCGAGCAAAACCTGAAAGATGGAGGCACCGCCGGAAAGGGTTTGAACAAAGGAATACTCTACATGTTTGCAGCGCCATATCTCCTCGTCGGGACACTGGGCTTAATCTGGTGGTACAACCGAAGGAAGGAAGATGAAGTGGATTTTGACGAAGTATGAAAAGCAAAAAAGCAACGATCCTGAAAAAGTTCGTTGCTTTTTTGTTTGAATCCGGAGCTGAGACAACCCGGAAAATGGCAATGCGTGAATTTTAGTTATCCACAAAATTTATATTCCAGCCGATGCTGAACTGCCAAAGCCGGTATAAAAAACCAAGGCCATTGCTATTATATCTGCTTGGAAGATGCAACGAAGTTGCTAATTGGAAGGAATTGCCAAACTGAACGCCGATTTCGGGAGCGACTCCAAAAACCACCCTGTTGGGATAATTAAGAAAATTAATACCGTCAGTACTGCCTGGTTTGATGTTATAAAATCCAGTCATTGCCCCAACAAAAAACCTGGTGCCGTCTTCTCCAAAGCGGTATCTTACTTTTGGCAGGTAGCCATTGATAACAGTCACTTCAACATCATCGTCATTTTCATCAAATGCAAGTAAAACGAGATTGCCGTTATATTCAAGTCCTACCGACAGATTTCCGGTGATATTGTACATAAAGTTCGCAAAGAAACCGAAACCTATGCCATTGGCATTAGCATTAAAGAAAACGCTGTTGGATGGCTTATTGGTTGCCACAGACATTCCCCCGCCAACGCCAATGCTGAATTTTTTATCCTGTGCATGTACCACAAGCAAGCCCAGCATGAATACTGAAAGCAATAAGGTTTTTTTTACGTTTTTCATAAGGGTTAAATTTTGGTTGGAAATGAAAGTACTATCGGTGTAAATGTAAAGTTTTCGGTGAAATAATTTGAAAGATTACGGATTTTTTGATTTTCGAACTTTTTAGCGGATTGTAAAACAAAAAAAACAGCGGACAGAACCTGCCCGCTGTTTTAATAAATTCAATTTCTTTTAAAAAAAAACGGAATTATTCTTTTCCTCCAAAAGTGAACATGAATCCTATACCGCCTTGGAAACCGTTGTTTTTCATCGTGAAATCTTCATCGGAATCATTCAGATCGGAAAGGCCAAACAAATAACGTAAATCAAGTACGAGTACTCCAGGACCGATAGGGATACCTGCTCCTGCTCCTACGCTGACCAGCGTTTCGAAACGATTGTAGCCAATTTCGTCAAAATCAATATCTTCTTCTTCACTTTGGCCGAGCGCTTCAACTTTCTGTTTACCGCTGAGGGCATATCCAAAGACCGGACCTGCTGCTGCATAGGCCTGGAAAGACTCGGTGTTTACAAATTTGTATTTCGCCAGGATCGGAATGTCTATTTGGTTGATGATCATTTGGGTTTTGAAATTCAAACCTAAAATATTTTCTTCAACTTTAAATCCTTTTTGGACAAACATTACTTCCGGTTGTATGGCAAAATTTTCACCTATACCGATCTCTACCGGTACGGCAATTAACAGCCCTATATTCGATTCGGTATCAGTTTCAAAGTCAGGGTCAACAGAAACATTGGCGAGATTTACGCCAAGGCGTAAGCCTGGAGAAACAGTAAGCTGCGCCATCAGATTCAAAGTAGAAACAAGGAGGAAACAAAGCAATGCAATTTTTGAAATAACTTTCATGATAATAAGGTTTTGTTGGTTGTTAATTGTTAATCGGATGCAAATGTAAATGTTTCGGTGAAATTATTTCGATTTAATCGACATAATGTCGAAGCATTCGAGTAAAAATATAAATACTTGGATGAAATGCTTGTTTTAACATGTTGACGCAAACAGAAATGCTTATTTTCCGGGACTTTGTGCAGGAAGTAAGGTTGCGACAAGGAGACAGGCCCAGCCTCCGAGAAAAAACAAACCGCCGATAGGTGTCACCGGTCCGAGCCATTTCCAGTTTTCAAGTTGGAGCCACTCCCGGCAGGATAATAAATAAAGCGAACCGGAAAACAGCAGGATGCCCAATACAAAACTCCAGGCAGTTCTTTTTAGCCACATATTTTCGTTTTTTTGCAAAAGTAAAGCTGCGATGAAAATTCCGAAGGTGTGATAAAACTGGTAGCGGACACCGGTTTGAAAAATTTCAATTTGTTCGGGAGCGATTTTGCTTTGCAGGCCGTGTGCAGCAAACGCACCGAGCGCCACAGCCAGGAAAGCCGAAATGCCCGCTATGCGGAAAAACCTGTTATCCATTGTTGAAATGTTTTTTTCTTTGTAAAGTCTCAAAATGAACCATCGTTCTATAAAATCCGATCATAAATTGAAGCTACGAATTTTATCCGTTTTCCTGCTGCTTGCTTTGGCATTGCTTTGTTTTTTGAATATATTCTTCGGATTCTTTCGATTCCCATTCATTGGCATCGATCCGTTTGAAGTGGTCCCGGGGCATTCGCTGATGGTGATAGAATACCGCCCCGACAATAATTTACAGGACTCAACATCCAACCTTCCGCCTGCATGGAACAGTCTCCGGCAAGCTCCGGTTTTTGAAAATCTGAACGATTATCGCAACCGATTGACTCCCGGAGTGGATACAATTGCCCAAGCCAAAACCGGAAACTTCCTCGCCGCTCTTCAGATGAGCAGCGCCGGTAATTTTGATTTTCTGTACATTTTCAAAAAACACGATGCGCCTTTCAAAAAAGCAGCGCTGGATAACCTGAAAGCGGAACGGATCAGAACCTCGACCTATCTCGATGAAACGGTTTACGAGATCATCTTCCGGGATCAGCAACGGATTGCAGTGAGTTTTTATAAAAACCTGGTTTTGCTGGCGCCTTTTCCATTTATGGTGGAAGATGCTATCGCGCAACTCAAACATCCGCAGGAAAGGAAATATCACAAATTTTTCCATTCTTTAAAAAAAACAGGCAATGAAAACGCGGGTATTTCGGTTTATCTCAATTTGTCAGAAATGGCGAAAACCTTCAATGTTGACGGTAGTATTCCCTTGCTGCGTCAGTCCGCAGATGAAAATCAGCAGAAGCATCAGGATCGTTGGCTGGCTTTGAATTTTGTACAAGGCACTGATACGTTTTTCATGGAAGGGAGCATGATCGCTGAGGATTTTGCGGAGAACGATCGCGGCTCGGTTGAAGCTATAGAAAGCGAAATTTTCGCGGTCATCCCGGATAATTGTTCCTTTTTACACTGGCGAGCTATCAACAATGTTCCGATCGGAGAAGCAGATAGCATTTTTACTAAATTTGTTCAAACCTGGGTAGCCGGTGAAGCTGCGCTCTTCCTCACGGAATTGCAGGGGGCGGATACAAACGAAGGGCTATTTTTGGTTTTGAAGTCGAAGGAATCGGAGCTTACAACCCGTACAATGGAAGCGTATGCCGAAGCGAGCGGAAAGCTACAGGAGTGGGATTACCAGACCTTTACAATCCGGCAATTGCTTTCCGATGATATTTTGCAGTCCGTTCCGGCTTTTGAGAAGATTTCCATGCAAAATCCGTTTTACACCCTCGTGGGGAATTACGTCGTTTTTTCATCTTCGCGGCAGCGGTTGGAAATACTTATCGACAAACATATTTTGGGTCAGACACTTTCAAACAACGCTGATTTTTTAAATTTTAAGGCACAATGGAAGCCCGGAAACCGTAGTCTTTTTTACAGCAATGTCCCGCTGTTCGCTCCCTGGCTAAGGCAAATCATCATGCCTTCGCCGGACAATGATGAATTCCAGCCGTTTTTCGATCTTTTGCAACACTTTACTTCTGTTGGTTTCCAGCAGATCAGATCCGGAAAATATGACCGCCTCCATGTTTATACAGGCCTGACCGACGAACCGGCCTCCGCTACAAGGCTGATCTGGAATGCCCGGCTGGCTGCGAACGCCAGGATAGCGCCGGTGGTTTTGAAAAATGCAAAAAACGGTCAGTACGAAATTTTTGTGCAGGATGCCGAAAACAAAATCTATCTGTTCGACCGCAAAGGCCAATTGATCTGGGATCGGCAGTTGAAAGCTCCTGTCATTTCAAAAATCCATGAGATACAATACTATCCCGGCGACGAAAACCATATCCTTTTCAACACAAAAGATCAACTTTGGCTGATTGATCACAGCGGTTTGGATGTTGGGATATTTCCCTTGTCGTTGCCCTCGCCGGCATCCAATGGCGTTTGTGTGGTGGATTTTGAAGGCAACAGGAATTACGGATTTTTTATCGGCGCTCAAAATGGTAATGTGTATGGTTTTAAAAGAACGGGAGAACCGATTGCCGGTTGGAACCCCAACGCAGACGCCGGAAAACTTGTCCATGATCTGCAACACTTTCAGCTCGAAGGCAGCGATTACTTTATGGCGCTGAATGAAAGCGGCGATTTCAACGTCTTCAAACGAAACGGCGACAAACATTTTGAAACCGTGGCTTTCAACGAACGATTTCCGTCGCCTCCTGAGTTTCAGGTCACAGAAAGAAATGCGCGGATGGTGTTGACCAATGACAGCGGGAAAGTGCATGTGTTCAACAAATCCGGGAAGCATTTCAACCTGAACGCCGGCGCAGGCAGCAACCAAAATGTCAAATTCTTATTTGCCGATGTAACCGGCGATGGCAGGAAGGATTACATCAGCCTCAGCGAAAGGGATATGTGTTGTTATTTTTATGAGGACAGTAAGTTCAAAAAGGCTTTTTGTCATAAATTTGAGAACAGCCAGGATGAAGTGTTTGAAGTCAGGATTGCAGGATCACAAAAATCGCTGATCGGGACATTGAACAAAACCAATAAAAGGATCAGTCTGTTTCAGCCGGATGGTCGTGTGGCCAAAGGATTTCCACTAGCTGCAACCACCGCTTTTTCGGTTGTCGATCTATACGGCGCCGATAAACCTGTGCTGATCACTGCGCTCGACAATAGTATATATGCCACACGGCTGGATTGATCGGGAGGTTTCGGTTTTGATTACTCTAAGAGGATGTGTTACAACTCGTCGATTTCATTGTCATCCAGCCCGGTCATATCTGAAATCTCTGAATTTGACATGCCTTTTTCCTTCATCTTTTTGGCAATTTCATAATTCCTTTTTTCCATTCCTTCTTTCATTCCCTTTTCCATCCCTTTCTTCATTCCTTCTAAAACTCCTTCATCCCTGGAAGTGTCCACCACGTTTTTCAAATCCCGGTAGTATTTCAAGCTGTCTTCATAAGCCTCTCGTTCTTCCGGTGAAAATTTGGCAATTTCGGCTGCCTCAAACAATTTTTGAAATATCCGGTCTTGCAATTTTTTGGGCCGATCCTGGAGGTTCGACAAATGCCTGAACACGTAGAGCCACTTATCGAAATGCGTCTCCAACTCATCCTCCTGCTTTTTGAATTTCGGCAATTCTATGTAAATAAATTTCAACTTGTCGT
>CAZKDA010000065.1:0-22176 GCA_964551455.1 uncultured Saprospiraceae bacterium | reverse complement strand
CGCCCAGTCATCTTCCTCTACGTAATGCGAATCGTTGGTGGCGATGACTTTGATGTTGTACTTTTCTGCAAATTTCAGCAACTGCTGGTTGACATCCTCCTGGCTGACGCCGAGGTTGTCGATGTTTTCCATACCCCGGTGGCGTTGGAGTTCAATATAAAAATCCTCGCCGAAAATATTGAGCCACCACTTTACCAGTTGATCGGCCTTTTCGAGGTCGCCATGTAGGATAGCCTGCGGAATTTCAGCGCCGATACAGCAACTGGTGGCAATGATGCCTTCGTGGTATTTTTCGATCAGCTCTTTGTCGATTCGCGGAAATTTGCTGTACATGCCTTCGATGAAACCCAGCGAGCAAAGCTTCGACAGGTTTTCGTAACCCAATTGGTTTTTGGCTAACAGTAGTTGGTGGTAACGAACGTCCTTTTCGCCTTTAGCTTTGGCAAAGGATTGTATATGGCGGTCTTCCACGAGGTAAAACTCACAGCCGACGATGGGTTTGATATTGCGTTTTTGGGCTTCGGCGACAAACTTGAAGGCGCCGAACATATTGCCGTGATCGGTGAGGGCAACGCCTTTCTGCCCGTCGGCAACGGCTTTGTCCATCATCACTCCGATGTCCGAAGCTCCGTCGAGGAGGGAGTATTGCGTATGGCAGTGCAGGTGTACGTATTCCGGCATTTGATAATTGCGATTTGGGGATCAACGGAAAGCGAAGGATCGTTTAAGTTAAGGTTGGGAAAAAGCAGGCTTTCCAACCCATGCCCTTCTGTTTTTGGACCGTTTTCTCCTGTTAAATTGGCCGTGAAGTTATAAATTTCTTTGAGGTTAAACATAATGCGAAAGGCTAAGTTTCGATTTTCAAATGTTAAATTCAGGGAGGGATTATATGCAGTGTAAATTGGGATTGTTTTTTTTCAGACTAAAATAAGTACAGTAAATTTCAGGTGATAGCTTTTTGTTGTTTGATCGGATAGAAAACAGGTTTGAGAATACTGCATTATTTGAGTAAATTGCAATTGAATTTAAAAATCAAAGTATTTGAAATGACCAGGAATTTAGATAGCAAAAAACTTAAACTGATACAGAAAATCACTTTAATCAGTTCTATTGAGGAAATTAACAATATTGAAAGGTTTGTCAATTTGATAAGGCACAACAAAGCGCATGGTAATATCTTTAAAGAAATCCGGAAGGATGTAAACATCGAATCCTTGAAGAAAGAACAGGATTTCAAGGGTATTGATAGGGCTAAACTCAATAGAATAGCCAAAGAACTTGATATAAAGGAATCAATTGAAGAACTCCTCTCAATGATTGATTAATGGATTATCTTTTAGACGCAAACATTGTTCTTTCCTATTTAAGGCAATCAAAACTAACAGACAAAATTGATAACCAATATGCTCCTCTCTCTGAAGAAAATACGCCAATAATCTCGGTTGTTTCAATAGGAGAAATTAAGTCTATTGCCATTCAAAATAACTGGGGAAAAAAGAGAACCGATTTATTGGCACTCTTTCTTACTCAATTTTTGATAGCAGATATAAATGTAGAATCGATAATTGATAAATATGCTGAAATTGACGCTTTCAGTCAGGATAAATTACCGGAAAATCCTTTATGAATTACAGCGAGAAATATGGGGAAAAATGATCTTTGGATAGCTGCGACTGCAAGTATTCTTGGAGCCAAATTATTAACAACTGATAATGACTTCGAACACTTGAATGGTAAATATTTAGAGATCGAAATTGTCCAATTCTAATACAAGACCTTTGAAATATTCCGAAAGACACGTGAAATCGCCGAGATTTTCATTGTATCAACTATCCAGATACACCCGCTCCAGATAAAAAAATGACAATCTCAGAAATCCTCACCTTGTTCCTATTTACAATCCTTTTTGCTTGCTCAGACAGGCCATCCGAAGGCGTTGCACACCCACCAGGAAAGATCATCCAAAACGGAGACATCATCTTTCAAACTTCAACATCGGGACAAAGCAAAGCCATTCAATTGGCGACAAAATCGAAGTATAGCCATATCGGGATCATTTACGAAATTGGTGGAAAATATTTTGTTTATGAGGCCGTGCAACCCGTAAAACTGACGCCTTTGCAGGATTGGATCAATCGCGGCGAAAACGGGCATTATGTTATAAAACGGCTTGTAAATGCAGACGAAATCCTGACGCAGGAAACTTTGCACAAAATGAAACAAGCCGGAGACAAGTATAAAGGAAAGGATTACGACCTGTACTTCGAATGGTCGGACGACAAAATTTACTGCTCCGAGTTGGTCTGGAAAATTTACAAAGAAGCAGCAGGCATTGAAATCGGTAAACCCGGAAAACTCTCTGATTTTGACCTGACTCACGAAATCGTCAGAAAAAAAATAAAAGAACGCTACGGCGACAATACCCCTCCAATGGACGAAAAAGTGATATCCCCCGCTGCCATGTTCGACGCTGATAATTTGATAACGATTGTAGAAAAGTAGGTTTTAAATGCGTTGGGGTAAGAAATTTGTGAGCGGGATTGTAAAATCCCTCTTTAATCCTTTCGTTCCCTATTGTTTCTTTTGTGGTTTATATTTTTTGAACCACAAAGAACACAAAAGAACACAAAAGGGACAAGACCTTTACTTGTCAGAGTTAATTTTTTTCGTGCTTATTTCGTCTTACACATCAGAAAAAGCTTCCTGCCAATTCCTTTTTGTTTTTCGATTTATCCACCAGTGCGTAATATTGGGCTTCGAGCGTATCCACCACTTTTTCGATGCGGTAATGTTCGGCGGATTCAGCGTAGCGGCTGCCCCAGTATTTCAGTTCGTCTGGTCTTTCCAGCCAGTGATCGATCTTTTGGGACAGTTCTGTGGCATTGCCGTGGCTGAAGAGGAATTGCTGATCCAGCACAAATTGGCCGGAGGCGCTGGCGGGAGAGTTGGAAACCAGTATTGGCGTACCGCAGGCGGAAGCTTCGAGTGGCGCCATGCCTTCGGTTTCGAGTTCCGAAGCGTGGATGTACAGGTCGGCGAGGTTGTAATAAGTGGCCAGGCCTTCTTCGTCGGTGAGTTCGATTTGGAGGGGTAGGGGAAGGGCTTCGGCGTGGCGGTACAATTCAGCTTTCATGGGGCCTTCCCCAAAGATCATCAATTGTATCCGGTCGCGATACTTCGATTGCAATACCGCATCGATGATCGTTTTATGCGATTTTTCGGGGCTGAGCCTTCCAACCGATAAAATGATAAATTTGCCATCGAGGGCTTTCGGGCGTATGACCGGTTTGGGGATAAAAACATCCGAAACGCCATTGGAAACTACGAGCGTCGGCGCTTTCAATCCATAATGCACCAACTCCGACTTTGCAAATTCGCTGGGACAAAAAACGAGATCGGTGCGGTTATAGATTTTTCCAATCAACCATTTGTATCCGTTGCGAATGAGCCAATCCGATTCGAAATGAATGTTTTTAAAAATATGCTCTACCTGAACATGAAAAGTGGAAACCACGGGTTTTTTTAAAGCTCTGGCAAGCTTCAGTGATTTGTAACCCAACCAGAACGGGAACATGAAATGAACGATGTCCAGCTTTTTGAAAACAGGCCGCATCAAATGATCAACCGGCTTTGCAAACGGCATTTTCAATTCCTGCATGATCTTTTTTGCAAACGGAATGTAAAAGGCTTCCATAGGGATGAAAAAAGGGTCGTTTTCGATGTTCCCGGTTGAAAAAACATACACCTCGTGGCCGCGCTGCCTCAGCATTTCCGTGATCCTTCTTGTCGAAATGACCCCGCCGTTTACGGCATCAAAAACGTCAATACTAATTCCGATCTTCAACTTCGGTGGATAATCGTTCATTGTTGCAACTTCGTTTTTTATGATTGCCGGAAATCCGAAACACAGATTGTGATCGAAATTCCGAATAACTCAGTAACCGTGATTTGCAAAAGCAAAAAGGCACTGTGCTGTTTCAACAGTGATGACGATTAATTCGAAAGGCAGTAAGATTGTATTTAACGACGCTTGAAAATTGCCTCAAAGTATGGTTGGCTTAATACACAGGGTAAGGTAAGATTTTTTCATTCCCATTGTTTGTATGGAAAATGTTTTTTTTGGTGAACAAATAAATTACTTAGATTAACATTTTATTGACTAATTCTACGCGGAACTTGGTAATAGGTCAAAAATAAGGTATCATGTTCCCGGTGTCCCGACTTTGTCGTCCCGCCCAGACACCCGTCCGCCTGCATCGGTCGGGCGGGCAATTGTCGGGGCGGGATTCGCTGCGCTTCGATCGGGTGTCGGGTTTCCGGTGTCCCGACTTCGTCGGGATCTACTCCCGCTAAACCAGCGGGATTCGATCTGAAATCTGAAATCCAAAACCTGTCTGCAGTGTTGTAGTAAAAATGCAAATATCAACAGCTTATTTTGTATAGTTTGAAAAATGCGTTTTTTCTTCTTATGCGAAAATATCCGATTAATAGGCGTATCTTGCATCCTTTTATTGACAATATATGACATTTAAAGATTTAGGAATCATCGAACCCATCCTGAGAGCGCTTAGCGCCGAAGGTTATACACACCCCACTCCGATCCAGAAACAATCCATCCCGATCCTGCTGAGAAAGAAAGACTTGCTGGGTTGCGCCCAAACAGGAACCGGCAAAACGGCAGCTTTTGCTACGCCGATCCTCCAGCACCTCTACCTCGGCCACAAACCGCACAACGGCTATCGGAAGATCAAAGCGCTCGTGGTTACACCGACGCGAGAACTGGCCATCCAGATCGGAGACAGCTTTTCTACTTACGGAAAATTTACAGGCATCAAAAATACCGTCATCTTCGGCGGAGTCGGCCAGGGCGCTCAGACGAATGCTTTGCGCAAAGGCGTTGATGTGCTGATTGCGACGCCGGGGCGTCTGCTCGACCTGATCGGACAAGGAATTATTACCCTGAAGGATATCGAATACTTTGTACTGGATGAAGCCGATCACATGCTCGACATGGGTTTTATCCACGATATTCGCAAGATCATCGCCCTGTTGCCCGCTGCTCGCCAGTCGCTCTTCTTTTCCGCAACGATGCCCGCTGATATCGTTGACCTCTCGCGCAAGATCCTGGGCAATCCCGAAAAAGTGACCGTGAAGCCGGAACAGGCAACTGCCGAAAAGGTGGAGCAGGCGGTATATTTCGTCGGAAAGAGTGAGAAAACAAAGCTGTTGGTACATTTGCTGAAAACGAAACCGGAAGGCTCCACCCTGGTTTTTTCGCGTACCAAACACGGAGCGGACAAGATCGTCAGGATGCTTGGAAAATCGAATATCAAGGCCGAAGCTATCCACGGAAATAAATCGCAGGGTGCGCGGCAACGCGCATTGGGTAATTTCAAAAGCGGCCAGACCAATGTCCTTGTGGCTACGGATATCGCCGCCCGAGGCATCGACGTGCAGGAACTCTCCCTCGTGATCAATTACGATCTGCCGAATGTCCCCGAAACTTACGTCCACCGGATAGGCAGAACGGGAAGAGCAGACGCCAGCGGGATCGCCCTGTCGTTTTGTGATACTGAGGAAAAACCATATCTGCGCGACATTCAGAAACTCATCGCTCAACATATCCCCGTAGTGGCAGACCACCCCTTTGTCACCACAGGCATTGCTGATTCCCCTGCAAAAGAGGAAATACCCCAGCGATCACAGCAACCGCGACCACAACCGGCTAATCCGCCAAGAAGCGGCAATAACAATCATCGCCGCTGGAAAAAACGCAGAAAAAACTTCAATTGAGACAATCCACCGCGCGTTTCATGAAAAGCTTTCCCGCCGATGGCAAGAAGGTGGGTTATAGGCGCTCGGCGACTATGCACAGGGGATAATAGGGGATGAACGGAATCCCCAACATTTCCAGCCATTGGCGTGTCAGGCAGTGAACATCCCCTATCATCCCTGCACCACGCCGAAGGCGAGATGCTATCCCCTTATCCTCGTCCTTGCCAACGGTATCTTCAGGGAGATTGATCGTTTTCAGAGTCTTTTTTCACAAAAACATTAAAGCCCGGCATTTTATAATCTTTTGGCAGATAATCGGCGGGGATGGTCGTCATATTGCCGTCGCGGGTTGCGCGGTAGTGTGGCGATAGTATTTCGATACCTTTTTCATTACAAACATCAAGAATGTGCCGGTGGAGTTCTGAATAAATTGTTGCCTGCCGGTTGGCTTCCCTGGTGTAGGCATTGATCTGGTACGCCACATAAAAATCTTCGAGGCTGGTTTGCAAAACAAAAGGTTTCGGGTCTTTGAGAATGAATTCGGTTCTCGCAGCAGCTTCGATCAGCGCCTCTTGCATGGATTTCCAGGGAACGTCGTACCCGATAGTGACGGTGGTATGAATGATCAACCCCTTTTCGGGTGCATCGCTGCTGTAATTGATCGAATGGCTATTCATTACCGTTGAGTTGGGTATGGAAATGATCTCGTTCTTGATCGTCCTGATTCGGGTTACCAGCAAGGATTTTTCAACTACATCGCCCATCACTTCGCCGATCTTTACGCGGTCGCCGATCTTGAATATCCGCATATAGGTCAGCACCAGCCCGGAAACAATGTTGGACAGGGAGCTTGCAGAGCCAAAGGTCAATAGAAAACCAAGGAATACTGATACACCCTGAAAAACGGGGGAGTCGTGGCCCGGTAAATACGGAAAAATAACCACGATCAGGAATGCCAAACTCAACACTCTGATGATCTGGTAGGTCGGATTTGCCCAGTCGGGGTAAAATCCGGGAATATTTAATTTCTCCCTTTCGATTTCTATTTTCAAAAAACGAAACCCTTTCAGCACGTACCTGAAAACAACCATAATAACAACGATGGTGATCAGGTTGGGCAAATAATTCCAGAATGCATGGAGGATCTTTTTGAGCGGATTCAAGACGTATCCAAACAGTGTGTCTGCTAAGTTTTCCGTCTGTGGGAATATGCCAAACAGAGTCGATAAAGCTATGTAGATGATCAATATGATTGCGAACCACTTGATAGTGTTGTTGATGCTGGACAGGGCATTGACCTGTCTTTTGGCATCGAGCAGTGTATAAGTTTTTATTTTAAAACCCTTGAGCAGAAGGTTTTCCTGTTCGCGTATTTTCAGGTCCATCAAGTTGAACAATTTATTGGTGTAACGGATGAGCACCCAGGTGAACAGGATCACCAGGATAGCGAGGGCAATTTTTTTCGCCAGTTTTGAAATACTGGTTTCCGACTGGTAGCGCATGACCTCGTTCCCTATGATCTGCTTATAATCGTTTGCCAGTTCGGATATTGTGGCATTATTCCACAGCGCGTCATTTTCTGAAATACTGACAATGACGTCATTGTGAAAATTGATGTTGTAGCTGTTTTCTTCTTCAACGATCTGTAGGGAGTCTGTATGAAAGCGGATGACATTGCCAAGATATTCGATCCTGTTGGAGATGGCTGCTGCTCTTTCTTTGGCTGAAAAACTGCCGAGCCTGTTGTAAATGACGAAAAGGGTATCATGGAAAAAGCCCAATACCGGGAATCCGAAAACGGATTGCTTTAGCGAATCGATCTGTGCTTTTTTTTCAGCCAGCCTTTGGGTTTCTTTTTGTTCCAGGTCGCGGAGCTTTTGTTCCAGTTCTTCCTTTTTGAGGTTATCTGTGGTTTTCAAGGCATTCAACTGTGCCTCCAGTTCCACCCGTTCCAAAGAATCCTGCCGACGCTGTTGTTCGATTTGAGCCAGCTTGTCATTGAATTCTTCTAGCAGGGCAGCGTTGAGCGAGTCATTGTTCAGGCTATCAGTGTCAATTTGGGTGCTGTCCGTTTGTGTAAAAGCTGTCTGCGCGAGGAACATAACCAATGCACAAAGTATGAAGCGTGGTAATTTCATCGGCTTATTTCTTTGATAAAAGACACGATTCGGCTGACTTCTTTAAAGCCCGTTTTTTTGTGAAACCAGATGCTGTCGTCGTTGTGCAATTCAGCATCGGAGGCAAATTGGGTGCAGCCTTTCTTCCTTGCCCATTTCTCGCCGCGGGCTATGAGTTTTTTACCTATGCCCGACCGCTGGAATTCCGGTTGAACATAGATGCCTTCGACATAAGCAACCGGCGAGGAGTTGGCGCCTTCCACGTAATTTGTCCGCAATGACAGTTGGATGAAAGCGATGTAATTGTCCTGTTCTTTTATGAGGTAGCAAGTTTCGGCAGGGGTTTGCAAAATCCGTTGGCAGTTGGCGTATTCTTCATCGAAGCTGCACTCCGGCCATAGTTCCAACTTCAGGTAAGTGAGCGGTTCAAGATTGGTGGTGGATATTTTTTCGATTTTCATTTTGACCTGGGTTCTTTTCCGTTTTAGAAAAGCTATCGTGAGCCGGATATCCCGGCGATCTGTTCAAACGCCAGCCGGAAGGTCGTTTGGCGAATGCAAACAAGATAAGTTATTTTGGTCGTTTGGCGAAAGCCATGAAAAGGAAAATTGCAAATATCAGATGCTTTATTAACAGTGAGTTTCACCCTACAAACCGCACGGGTTCAATGATCCTCATTCAAAACCCTGAAAACAAAAAATTCCAGCATTTTCGTAATCTCTTCAAAAATGTCTTTCTGTTGATGAATATCTGTCAGACGTGGCAGATGTTGTGCAAAAAATATCTGGTTGTTGGCAATTTCAAAAATATTGCTGGCCAAAGCCCTCGGGTAGGGAAACGCCGGATTGACTTCAAGGATGATCCCGGATATTTTCTCCACTATCTGCTTGTATTCATTGAAATAACCTGTTCTGTTTTCTTCGTCCACCGATTTGGAATGAAAAACTTTTACACCCTCAGTGATGACAATCCGGTGTAGCAAAGTTTGGTCGATATAATCATTATCCAAACTGTCGCTGGAAGCACCAACGATATTGGTGATGGCAATGCGAAGCTTTTGATCCGGCGTATTGATATTGATCATTTTTATATCGATCAGATAACCTACCCATTCCCAATACCAGGTAACGAGGTAAACGAGCAGCATGTGTTTGTTTTTAAAATAACGATAAATAGATGCTTCGGTAGAATTTATTGCTGTGGCTAATTTTCGGAATGTAAAATCTTCGAATCCGATTTTGTCTATCAGGACGATGCTGTGCCGGATAATATCGCGACCTAACCCGGTATCTTGTGGATCGCGGATGTACAGGTTTTCGTTGAGGTTAAATTTAATTCCGATAGCCATTTTTAGAAGATTATCATGAACATTTTCAGATGATTTTGTTACTGTAACCTGGAGATTTAGACATACTCTTATTTAAAAGTATGGAATATAACAATTAAAACAAATAAAAGTAAGTAATTAAACTATAATAGTATTGCTATTAACGGAGATAGCTTTTATATTTGCGGTTGATTATGTCAGAGCCTATAACATATCGTCGAGTTCTTAAAAACTTCCTTCTTCAAGGAGTGGTTTGGGTTGTTTTGTTTTGTTTAATTGGAATGTCTTTCACAACAACCAATAGCCCCGTGCCGATATTTTCTATAGATACCGAAATAATGGACCACGATCCTGACAGTGACGAAACCCCGGATAACAGGACTAATAACCAACCCCAACAAGGAGAGGAAGAATTGGAACACGAAAAACTTAAAGGTTCTACATTTTTCAAATCTCATTTTGGTTATTATGATCGTTCCCTTGCGTTATATTACCAATTCTTCTTTATAGTTATCTATCCGGAAAATCCGCAGCCGCCTCCGGATTTCATATCCTGATTTTATAAGTTTTATGGCCATTGGCAACTAAGTGTTTGCATCCGAATAAGTTGCAGTAACGCTAACCATTGGTTTCGACCGAATCCCTATTTCACAGGTATTTTGGTCGCATAGTTTTCCTGATGAATTCGGAAAACCAAATTATTCAATTTTCTAAAAACTTTATAAATAGGATATGAAGAATAATAATTCTTATTTAGCAAATCTCAAAAATGACTTGCCTGCCAGTGTGATCGTATTCCTGGTAGCTGTTCCTTTATGTTTGGGTATTGCGTTGGCTTCCGGTGCTCCGTTGTTTTCGGGTATCATCGCCGGGATCATAGGCGGGATTGTCGTAGGTGCATTCAGCGGTTCACAACTTGGAGTAAGCGGGCCGGCAGCCGGGCTGGCGGTAATCGTTTTGGCTTCCATACAGGAGTTGGGCAGTTTTGAGTTATTCCTGATGACTGTTGTCATTGCCGGTGCGTTTCAGCTTTTGCTTGGCATAGCACAGGCGGGTATCATTGCATATTATTTCCCATCATCAGTGATCAAAGGTATGCTTGCCGGGATCGGCGTAGTTATCATATTAAAACAAATACCCTATGCGTTCGGATATGATAAAAGCTTTGATGGAAACCTTGCTTTTGTTCAACCGGATAATCACAACACCCTTTCGGAAATTTATCTGATGCTGGAAGCCATCAGTCCGGGCGCATTACTCATTGCCCTGATCTCCATGGCGATCCTGATCTTGTGGGAACGGCCTTTTATGAAAAATCAGCGTGTTTTTCAACTCTTACAAGGGCCTCTTGTCGTCGTGGCTATCGGAATAATTCTAAACCTTGTATTCTCAAACACTTCTTTGGCGCTAAGTGCCGGACAGATTGTCGCGATCCCGGTAGCAGAAAGCTTTTCCGGTTTTTTGCAGCAATTTACCCTGCCCGATTTCAGCCAATGGAACAATCCCAAGGTTTATACGATCGGTTTAACAATTGCGGTGGTGGCGAGCCTGGAAACGCTGTTGTGCCTCGAAGCTACCGACAAACTGGATCCATACAAAAGGGTATCACCGGCCAACAGGGAACTGAAAGCTCAGGGCATTGGAAACATCCTATCCGGAATGATAGGAGGACTGCCTATCACTCAGGTGATCGTAAGGAGTTCGACCAATATCATGTCCGGCGGCAAAACTAAAACATCTGCTATTTTCCATGGGGTGCTCATGCTCTTTTGTGCGATGGCAATCCCTCATGTGCTGAATCTCATACCACTTTCTAGCCTGGCAGCTATTTTATTTATCGTGGGTTACAAGCTCACCAAGCCTGTTTTATTCAAACAAATGTATCAGCTGGGCTGGAGTTATTTTGTACCCTTTACGGTAACAGTTGTGGCTATCGTTTTTACAGATCTGCTGATGGGAATCGCAGCAGGAATGTTGACAGCGATCTTCTATTTACTGTACAACAATTACAAAAAACCATTTTTGTTTGAAGGAAAAGATCATATCTCAAAAGATGGTGCGATCCGGATCGAATTAGCCGAAGATGTCACCTTTTTAAACAAAGCCAACATTCAGCACGCTCTGAATGAAATCCCGAAACATTCTAAAGTGATCATTGATGCTACCCGTTGTGTGAACATCGATAACGATGTCATTGAGATCATCGAAGATTTTAAAACCAACGCAGAGCACAAACACATTGAAGTCGAAGTGATCGAACGCAACAGAAAAGGTTTGTCTGAAAAACCTACCAAAGTGCTAAAACACGCCATTGCCAACAACAAGCAATTACGGGCCAAACGAGCAACCGACAGTTAACGCGAACGAACCTTTTTTCCTAATTTTTTAAACTAAAAAAAACTAATTAAAATGGACCATCCTTTAGTGAATACAGATACAGAACTCACACTAAATCAGGAGTTACAGGCTTCGATCACGCCATCATTGGCTTTGCATATACTAAAAACAGGAAACCAGCGATTCGTAAACCAGAAGCGATTGAGGCGGAATTTGCTCCAACAAGTCAATGAAACCAAAAACGGCCAATATCCTTTTGCCGCCGTTGTCAGTTGCATTGATTCCCGCATTCCTACGGAAATGATCTTCGACCAGGGAATCGGGCAAATTTTTAATGCAAGGATTGCCGGTAATTTTGTAAACAAGGACATCCTCGGAAGCCTCGAATTCGCCTGCAAACTCGCAGGCTCGAAGCTGATCGTCGTCATGGGGCACACTTCATGCGGAGCCGTAAAAGGAGCCTGCGATAGTGCCAAGCTGGGTAATCTCACTCAAATGCTTAATAAGATCGCTCCGGCAGTGCAGGCCGTCAAAACGCAACCAGGTGTAGAAAGGAATTCGAAAAATACGAGTTTCGTAAATGCCGTCGCAGAGAAAAATGTTCAGCTGACGGTTGCCAATATCAAAGCGCAAAGCGATGTGCTGAATGAAATGTTCCAAAACGGTGAGATTGATATAGTCGGAGCCATGTACGATGTTTACACTGGAAAAGTGAACTTCAAATAATAATTGAATTTGCTGTTGATTAAAACAAAAATAGCCCTGCCAACCAGCGGGGCTATTTTTTATATTTCCTCTTTCCGCCGGTCATTCAGGAATGAGGTCAAAACATAATGCTTCAGGTTCAAGAGCCAAATCTTTGAATTATAAAATCTGCTTTCTGGTTTTCCCGACTTCATCGGGATTTCTGAAGTCTAAAGTCTTGTATCTGACGTCCCGACTTTGTCGTCCCGCTTTTTCTCCAAAAAGCGGGATTCGCTGCGCTACGATCTGACATCTTCCTCAATTAAAAATGCCCGCGGAAGCCCACGCTGATCAACAGGCCATTGGAGTAGATCGGGGCGCCTGCAATTTTATCGGCTTTGGCGCCTGTGCCGATACCGCCGATTTCGATGTAATAATTGAAGCGTGGGTACATGTAAAATTCAAAGCCAAACAAACCATAACCTCCAATCTCCAGGGTCTCCGTTGAAAACTCCTCTGATGGAAACAGCGCAATAGCCCCGCCTTCTCCGTATAGCCGGATATGTTCGCCAACCATACCCCCCACACCGATCACACCTACGGAAACATTCGAATAAGGCGTCCATGTGGTTTCGTTATTTTCGGGGTGCTGATTAAACATCAGGTTTGCCCTCATACGAACCGCGATGCTGTTGTTGGCAAAAAAAGGACTTGTCAGGTTCAGTCCCATGCCAAAATCATTTTGGTATTGATTCAGATGAAAACCTGCGCTGAAATTATGGCTGATTGATTCCTCCTGACCTTTGGTGATGTTGGCGATGCTGAAAATTAAGAAAATGATTAACAAGGCGTTTTTCATTGTAGTTATTTTTTAGGGTTGAAAAATTGCCACAAAGGTATAGTTACCAGCTTTTTTTAATGTAGCCCGATTTTAAAATATATACGAACCGTATTCTTATCAATACCAATCGTTCCATTACTTCGACGATTGTCTCCCGAAATATTGAGTGGATTTTGGTGTTTCCGTTTTCACCCCGGTAGTGTTAGTAAAACCGGATAATAGCCCAGAATCGAACACCTTTGAAGATTTGTAAACCCTCCGCATTTGAATGATTTGACGCAGAGGGACGTTGAATAATTAAGATTTATCGCTGTTTTTTTAATATTTTAAACAGTCCAAATTTTCATAAAAAATCATAAAAATCTGCGTCCCTCAGCGTCAAAAAAAATATGGATACTCAGGATTAAACCAATCACTGGCAAAAAAAACGGAGCATCACGAACTTATCTTTTGCCTGTTTTCAACAGTCGTAAGCTTTAGGTTATAAACAGACTTGTAAGTTTTCGGGTTATCGAAATAAGTATCCAGTTCGCTTTTTGTTTCATCGTCGATAAAAGCCATCAGGGGCTGATCTACCTTTCGGATATTATTGATTGAGCGCAGTATTTTTTTATCCCACTCTTTGTAATACTTTTCAAAATCTCCCGGTCCGATCACCTTCCGGCAATGTGGCTCCCGGCAAACCAGCTTCATTTCCTGGTCAAGGTTAAAAATCCCGTATTCGTCGGTGATCTGTTCCCCTTTTTTAATATCCCGGATCGCGATTTCAAAGCCATAACCTGTGCTGATTGTATTGCAGTTGCAGCAATGGTTGACATATTTGGCAAAATCCCAACTCACGATCCTGTCGCCGTTTTGATCAATGTAGGAATATTTGTCAATTACTCCCTGTACTTCGCTGGAATGCATCTGGTATTCCTCAGAAGAAATTACCAGTTCCAGGCTGTCTTTTACATACACGATCGTCCCTTCCGGGATGTCGTCGGTAGCAAATACACCGTAACCCAAGGTGTCATTGATGTACTTTAATTTTGTGTTGGGATGGATCATTTTCTGACATATTTGTGGATGAGTTTAAAAATGAATCTAACATTTTGATTATTAAACGATTATAAATGCCAATGAGTATGAAAAATCTCCTTTATAAAAACAGAAACGCATATTAAGCGCAGCGGCTTTAAAATGCGTTTTAAAACGTTGCAAGTTAATTTTTTTTCACATTATTTCAACTTTGTTTTTTAGCCTGCGGCAAGGTAATTTTCATGCCCTTCCGAACCTTTAATTTCGCCTTTCACATACAAATTGTTAAGTTGTTGAGTCGGCAAGGCGGTAAGTTGTTGTGGCCACCACTCCCGGCCTTATAACTCAACATGATCTTTCATCTAAAGTCTAAAGTCTATCGTCTATCGTCTATCGTCAGACATTCACTTCAACAAAGTAACATCGCCTTTATAAAGCTCAACATGTCCGTCGATAAACACGATCTCGGCAAAATAGACGAACACACCGGGGTTCATCCTCTTGTTTTTAAATTCTCCGTTCCAACCGTAGTCCGGGTCATTTGGTTTGAAATTCCCGGCTTCAAAGACCACATCGCCCCAGCGGTTGAAGATCGTGAATTGATTGATCCTGGCGATTTGGGATTCATCCCCGAAAATGTAAAAAACATCGTTGGTGCCGTCGCCGTTGGGTGAAAACGCAGAAGGAATAAAAACCCTGCGGTCTTTATTGACAAAAATAGTCAGCCTGTCCGTTGCGCTGCATCCATGCTCATCGATGACTTCCACGCTGAGGGTTTCTGTACTAAAAATCAACACGTTACCTTCCAGGCACAGCGAATCCGTGCATTGAACCAGGCCGGGAGGCGACCAAAGCAGTGTATCGATCTGGTTGGGTGACAGGTTGACGATGGCTTCCACTTCGGTGCTTTCTCCGAGTTGCAACTCAATGTCAGCGCCCAGGCTGACAAAAACTGGCGGCGGCTCCTGGATTGTTAAAAGCGTATCCCAACGGCAGCCATTTGCATCCTCGATTTCAAGGTTGTAATTCCCTGCCGGCAGGTTTGAAAAAAAGTTATTATTGACAAAAGGCGCATCATTCAGGCTGTAAAGGTAAGGGAGGGTTCCTCCGATGATCGTATCGACACTGATCATTGCATTCCGGTCGCCAAAGCATTCCGGCTCCCGAACAGTAAGCCATGCGCCTGTGGGCAAGTCGGTATTTTCAAAAACTTCCACCAAAACCGAATTGCTGCAACCATTGTTGCCATTCAAAACTGTCAATTCATAAACTCCGGATTCATCGGTTGTGAAACTGATGGAGGAGGAAACAACCATTCCCGAAGCATTTGTCCAGAAGTATGAAATGCCGCTCCCTACACTGGATCCGTTTCCGTCGAGGGTGACTTCTTGCATGGAGCAGTCCAGCGTTTCCGGCGCTACGATCACTACTTGCGGAAGTTCTGTATCTTGTCCAACGGTGGTTTGAGCCGAAGCGCTGCAACCGTTCGCAGTGTTGGTGACTGTCAGCGTATAAATGCCCGGCAACGAAGCCGAAGTATTGCTCTCATCATTTGCCCCACTGATCCCTCCGAGAGGGCCTGTCCATAAAAATTCAATCTCCGGACCGACTGAAGATCCGGCGCCACTGAGCGTTACCTCCGAAATGATGCAAGTCAACTGGTCAGGGTTGGCGATCACCACATCCGGAAACACCGTATTGTCGGTTACATCAATGGAAGCCGAAGCCGTGCATCCGGTGAGGTCATTGGTTACTAGAAAAATGTAAGTTCCTTCTTGGTCGATACCTGTTACAACTTCGGAAACGCTTAGCACATTCATGTCAGGGTCAAGCCATTGAAACGAAACATTCTGGCTGGAAGAGCCGCCTTCCAGACCAATCACGGGGTTGTAACAATCCAATTCTGAAACAGAAGACAGAATAAAAATATCGGGATCGGCAGTTTCATCAGTCACGATGACCGTGTCGGGGATGGAAATGCAATTGTTGGAAAGATCGGTGACGCTCAGGATGTAAACTCCGGGAATATCTACCTGCGGAGCCGGGTCATTCATATTTCCGGCGTTGATCCCCGGCCCCGACCACAGGATTTCGAAACCTGTTCCGGTGTCGCCACCAGCTTGCAAAGTGACGACGGGTTCGTTACAAGTGATGGCTGTATCATTTCCGGCGGAAGCCTGCGGCAGATCCGTGTCCGAATCCACGACAGCCGTAGCCTGTGCGCTACAGCCCGTCAAAAGATTCGTGATCGTCAAAGTATAATTGCCTGGTTGGTTAATATTGGGAAACAAGGTGTTTTGATTGCCATCCTGAACGACTCCGGGGCCTGACCAATTGATATCAAAACTCAACCCGGAATCAGAACCACTGCCATCGAGGCTTTGGATGGGGTTGTTGCAATCCAAAACGACAACGTCTGCGATCATCGCTTCCGGCAAAGAATTAACAACCACCGTGACTTCAGAGGCATCATCAGGGCATACACCTGCCGAAGTCACCGTATATTCGAAGGAATAATTTCCGGGAATTTGTCCGTTGGTTACAAAAGTACCGCTCGCGGGATCGAAGGCTCCGCCCTGCGAAGGGATCACGGAGGTTTCCGTCCAGGCGCCATTGGCATCAGCGCCGCTCAGCAGGTCTGAAAGGCTGATCGTTTCATTTTCATCAAAACAAAATGCAAGGGGCGCTGCGGCAACTCCGGCACTGACCACCGGATCGACAGTAACGTGGGTTTGAAACACAATCGGGCAGCCCGGCGGAGGTTGGTCGAGCAATTCAAATTGTAAAACATAATCGCCTGGATCGCCGTCCGTCGCATCCAAAACTGATCCGTTCAAAACAGCGGGGTTGGAACCAGTGGGAGTTTGGATAATGGTCCAAATGCCAGACTCCAAAGTATTCTCAATGCTGCTGAGATCAAGAGTGCCATCGGCATTGCACAACGGATCGGCATCGAAAAAGAGCACGTCCGGGCAAGTGCAATCGACAATGGTCACGATCACCTCGTATTCCGTTTCCGGACAGGGAGCCACCGCCGAATTGGTGGTATAAACAAAAATATAGTCTCCCGCCGGGATGTTGTTAAAATTTAGATTGTCAAAGGTTCCGGAAGCGCCGGAGTTGTCAGCATCTTCCCAACTGCCATTCATGTCGCCGGAAAGGACAAGATCGTATAAATTGATAATGGAACCCCCTGCTTCGGTGTTGCAAAGCTCAGCTTCGGTGAGCACTTGCGCAGCCGGGGGTTGTATCTCAGCGACAGAAACGGAAGCTTCTCCCGTGCAGTTCTGATTGTCGGAGACCGTTACGGAATAATTTCCGGCAACGGAAACGGTGAGGTTTTGTGTGTTGGAATTGTCCGACCAAAGGTAAGTTGCAAACCCGGAACCGGCATTGAGGGTTAAACTTCCGTTTTCACAAAAAGCATTACCGCCTGTGATAACGGGATTCAGTGAAGTGCTTTCCTCCACCGACACAGACGCATCGCCTTCACAGCCATTTTGATCGATCACCTCCACGGTATAATCTCCCGGAACAGAAACTGTGATCGTCTGCGATGTGGAATCATTGCTCCAGGCATAGGAAGCATATCCGGCGCCTGCATCCAAAACGCTGGAGCCACCCGTGCAAAAGGAAGTAGAACCGCCGATCGTGACGATTGGATTGGCATTGACCGTGACCGTCACATTCGCCGAGCCGGTGCAGCCATCATCATCCGATACCGTCACGCTGTAATTTCCACCGGTTGTAACATCAATGCTTTGGTTCATTTCATTGGTTGACCAGGTGTAGCTGGAAAATCCGGCACCTGCGTCGAGTATGGTATTGTTTCCATCACAAAACTCCAGCGTTCCGCTGATGTCAGGCATCAACGAAGCGTTTTCGGTAACATCAATGGAAGCAGTTCCGGTACAACCGTTTCCGTCGGTAACTGTGACGATGTATGTTCCGGAGGCGAATACCTCAAGCGTCTGGTTATTGCTGGTATCATCCCAGAGGTACGCGGAATATCCTGAGCCAGCATCGAGGGTAGTGGAATTTCCTGTACAAAAAGTCGGGTTTCCGCTAATGATGGGTTGCGGCAAGCTATTGACCAACACTTCTGTCGTTTCTGTCTGAGAATTGCAGCCATCGACCTCCACCATAAGCTCGTAAACGCCTGGCTCGGTTGCATCAACAGGATTTTGTTCGGAAGATTGATAACCATTCGGGCCTGTCCAGTTGTAGTTGATGGTGCTGCCGGGGGTGTTGGTATTGCCAAAAAGTTGAATGGCGTCACCTTCGCAAAGCGGGCCGTTGTTGCCGGCCTCTGCATCCGGCGGAGCGCTAAATATTACTTCGGTGGTGGCGGCATCGGAGGCACAGCCATCGACGGTAACGATCAGCGAATAAGTTCCGTCGAGCGCAGCGTCATTGGGGTTTTGTTCGGTAGATGAATAACCGTTGGGGCCTGACCATTGGTAAGAAATGGTGGTTCCGGGAATATCCGTATTTCCAAACAATTGGATAGACTGGCCTTCACAATAAGGGCCGTCGTTGAGGGCGATGGCGATGGGCATTTCAGCGACCACGACATTGGTTGCTTCAAATTCGGAAGGACAGCCGTCAACAGTTACCTGTAACACATAAACTCCTCCCATCGTGGCATTCGTCGGATTTTGTGCATTGGAGGAATAGCCACTGGGCCCCGCCCAGGAATAGGAAATATTTGAACCCGCTGCGTCCGTATCGCCAAAGAGCAGGATCTGTTCTCCTTCGCAAATCGGGCCGTTGTTGGCAGCTATGGCATTTGGGGTGGAAAATATGGTGATTTCCGTTTCGTCCGTTCCTTCGCAGTTGTTTATATCGAAATAATTGTAATTGATCGTATAGGTTCCCGGGGAGGTCATATTTGGATAGATGTCACCTTCCGGCGAAATAATGCTGCCCGAGAAAGTTCCCCCTGCGGGTACCGCTGCAATGGTCATGATATCCACATTTTCACAGATAGGTCCCGGGTTGACGATCTGAACGATCGGGTTTGGGTGGATGGTCACAGTGGTTGTGGTGGAATTTGAGCAGCCATTGGCATCGGAGACTGTGAGGGTATAATCGCCGGGCAGGCTGGCGGCATAAATATCACCGGTTGCGGTTTCGGAAGGCGTTGTCCATTCAAATTCGTAACCTCCGGCTCCGCCGCTGCCGCTACCCGTTAATAACAAAACCCCTTCACTCTGGCAAAATTCTGCCGGATCGGGATTGATCGCCACACTGGGGTTTGCATAAACTTCAATTTGTATGGATGTCGAATTTGTACAATTATTACCATCGGTAAATGTATAATTTACGGTATGTATCCCTGGTCCGCTGATCGTAGGATCGAAATTGTTTCCATTTACTTCACCGCTCCAGGTTCCACCGGGCGGCGATCCGGTCAGCGCAATTGGCGGATCGTTCTGACAAAACGGACCGATCTGGCTGATGCTCACAGCAGGCAAAGGATTGACGGTGAGCACCATTTCATCTTCACCAATACATGCGTCTTCGGTGACGGTAAGGGTATAGGTGATGGTTCCGCTGAAACCTGGAGGAAGCGTGACTGTGGGGTCTTCAAGATTAGGGTTGTTGAGGTATCCGGTACCGCCGTTGGTACCCGACCAGGAGTAAGATTCGTTGCCGTTGTTACCTGTGCTTCCTCCGTTCAGGTTAAAGGGCGCGCTATTTTCACAGACATTGAGATCGTTGCCGGCGGTGGCGTTGAGGCCACAGGGAGGAGTGGCATCGCAATCCAGCCAGTCGGCAGCGGTATCTGTCCAGGTGAGTTCAAAGCCGTTTTGGGTTCCAAGCCAGTTGTCGATGAGCAAATAAAACCCCTGCCCTGGTTGCACAACCAATGTCATTACAAAGCCGTCGCCGGTGCCTGGGCCTTCGGTGGTATCCATAGCGCCCATACCCATGCCGGTTTCAGGACAAAAGTCACATTGGGCGCTCGAAGAAGAACATCGGATCGGGGAGCCCAGGTTATCGCAATCCACATCGGGGCCGTACAAAGCCCAGTCGTAATCCTCACCAAATCCGCCATTTGGGCTGATGATAAACCCAAGCACCAGATCCGGCGGCGCCAAATCATCAATTTCAAAATAATACCAGGCGGAATGTTGTTCCAGTGCGACCATGCAGCCCGGATTGTTGTCTGGGTCTGCAAAATCATTCAATCCCGGCCCTTGCGGGTTAAATGCAATATCGTCGTTGCCACAAACTACTTCGGCGCCTGTACAATCGTTGATCTGGGCGGATAAAGTACCGGATAGAAAATACGCAAGGGATAAGAGGGGAATTGTGAGTAATTTCATTGTTAAATGATTGAGTTGTGAATAGCATTCGATGCGGCAGGGTCGCGATAAGACAGGCTAATTTTTTTCGCACAACGATAAAATTATCAATATTTTTTGAAAAAGCAAGGGTAATTTGGTAATGTGGTGATTTGCTAATTTGCTAATTTGCTAATTTGCTAATTTGTTAATAACCTAACCAACCCTAACAACCCAATCAACCCCGACTTGTCGGGACAGGCCTAATCAACCTAATCAACCTAATCAACCTAATCAACCCAACCTGTCCCGCACCGCAAGGTTGGGATCAACTCAATACCCCCCTCAATACTCACACTCCACACTCACACTCTTTTTATCCCAGGTATCCGCCGATGCGGTTGTAGATCATTTGAGGATTCCAGGCGAAAGAAGTTCCGAGGATCATTCTTGCGGCGTAGCGATAGGGCTTGAAACCAAAGCTTTTGGCAAAACGGATAGTTTCGTGGTTTTGGGCGGGCAGTGTGATGGTTTCGCCGTGATGCGTCCATTTGAATTTTAATAATTCAAAGCCGATGTGGTTATTTTTCGCCACGATCAGGCCATCGCCGAGATGCGGCAGAAAAAACCCTTGTACATCATGTTCGACAAATAGCATGGCATCTTCTGTGAAATGGTGGAGGATTGCTTCCCGGTTTTCGCCCATAGCCAATTCATCGAGCGCGACGACCTGTTTGTAAAATCCGGAATCATAAGGCTGGATAGCTTTACGGCTCACCTCAAGTTTTAAAGGCTCCTGTTGCGTATCCCGTTTCATAAAAACGTAATCGGAATCGTGTATGAATCCGAGTTTGTCATAAACTGGTTTGCCCATCGGCGTGGCCAGGAGCAATTGGGAAGGGATGTTTTTAGCGATGATGTGATTGGAGAGGAATTGGGTCAGATAAGTGCCGAGCCCCTGGTTGCGAAAACTATTTTCAACGATGATATTGCCGATCCAGGCCGTGTTTTTCGTGAAGATCACCTCACCGAGGCCAATGATCCTGCCATTGAATATTGCTTTGATCGGGTAGAAAAAATCATGGTCGATAAATTTGTAAAAAACATTGCAGATGTCGTTCCAGCCTTCGGGTTGAAGGTGGGTAATTTGCGGGACATCCTGCTTTTGTAATGGAAATATCTCGATCTGGCTGATCAACGGATTGGATTTTTAAACAAAAAAAAACTGTCGTTGAATTCATCGCAACCCCGTTCCGGGTTCACGAGATTTTGTGATCGGAGGCGCTATTTCTCTTTTTCAATCTCCGGCATTTTGCACTCCTCGTCCGGTTTTTTCCCGCAGACGGTACATTCACCGATCTCATTTTTCAGCATGGGATTGTTGGTAGCGCAGGTGCCTCGAAATTCCTGCCCGCTGACCACCTGGCGAAGGTTGATCAAAACAAACGACACTCCGAAAACTACAAATACGAGCAGAAATACATATAAAAATTCCATGATATTGTTTTTTACTTTTTTGGAAAATACCTTTTTACATTACAACATGATTATTTCCGGCGTGTTCATACAAGATTTAAAATCGGAAGTTTAAACAGACTCTAAACGTAAGGGATGTTCAAATAAAAAAATGTACAAATTATATTTGATTCGGCGCTTGAGTTGTTGGGCCTTCCTCGACCAGCCCCGACAGGTCGGGGCCAGTCGGGGTTGCTGGTTGTGGGATGCAATGTTTATTTAGTGTCTGACCGAAAACGTCAATTTGGTCAACTCTGGCTATTTGCGATT
>CAZKDA010000064.1:0-22452 GCA_964551455.1 uncultured Saprospiraceae bacterium | reverse complement strand
TTTTGGCTTTCAACTTGTCAACCAATCGCGAAGCATTCGACATTTTGTCGATCATCCTTTCGGTCAGCAACTTCACGGAAACCGGTTCGGGGTGCATGCCTTTTAAAATGCGCAGGATGTTAAACTGCTGGTTTGAAATTTTAAAAGGTTTCAACGCCTCAGCATTGATATGGTTCAGCCAGGATGCCGAAAACAGCAAATTAATAGCCGCTTTGTGGAATTGGTCGTTGAACTTACTTTGTTTGATTTCTTCTTCTATTCGCATAATCTAAAAATCCGCACAAATATATGTATATACATTTAATGTTCCAACATCTTTATTGAAAAAATGTTTATTTTTTTACAAAATCGTTTTGCCATGAATGCACAAACCCGTAACAGCAAACCTGAACCAAACAAAAAAAAAACGACCTGATAAAAAATTAACAGGTCGTTTTACTTTTTTGAAAATATAAAAAAAATTATCTCAACAAAGTAGTATTTCCTTTAAACACCTCAATCGAGCCGTCGATAAATACCACTTCGGCATACCAGACAAAAACTCCGGGATTCAAGGGCTGGCCTTGAAAGGTACCATCCCAGCCGCGCAGTTCATCATTGGCTTCGAAGCCGGCATCTTCGTAAACCAACTCTCCCCACCTGTCGAAAATTTTGAATGACTTCACTTGCAAAATATCTTTTCCATGTACGATCAGCCGGTCGTTCATCTTGTCCCTGTTTGGTGAAAAACCACTGGGAACATAAGCGTTGCGGTCTTTTTCAACGACAATTTGGATTTGAGTATTAGCCGTACAACCGTTTTCATCCACGATAGTCAGCTGATAGTACGTGGTATAAAGCGGTTGAGAAAAAGGCCGCGGACAAAGGATACAGGAAAGCGTGGTGCTGTCCAACGTGCTATAAGTGTAAGTGACGTTGCCCTGTGCATTAAAAACCACCGGATTCAACTGGACACTGTCACCATACTGGATCAACAGGTTTTCTCCAAGATCGACAGACAAGCGATCCGGCTGCGTGATGAAGTATTGACCGACATATTCTATGCATCCTCTGGAATCCCGAATGTAAGCGGAATATTCACCGGCTCCAAGCCCCAACTGGATGTCAGAACCTGAAAAGAACTCACCATCCAGACTATAAGTATAAGGCGGCGTTCCGCCGAATGGCATAAAGGTCAGGCTTCCGTCCCTTCCGCTGAAACAGGAAACGTCTTCGGACTCGATGGTAGCGCTGAGTTGTTCGGGTTGGCTGATCTGTGCCTGGCTCACCGTGGTACAACCATTACTGTCGGTAACAGTGAGGCTGTAAGCGCCAGCGGTAATATCCTGAAGGATATTTGATGTCGAATTGTCTGACCAGAGGTAGTTATACTGTGGTGTTCCGCCCGAAACGAAAGATTGTATCCTTCCGGTTTCGCCACCAAAACAATCGACGTCATCGGTATTGAAATCAATTTCCAAAACATCGGGTTCGGAGATCGTTGCCACATTGGTTGTGGAACAACCATTGGCATCCGTGATAGTGACAGCATAGTTGCCGGCAATGAGATCGGAAGCTGTTGCGGTGGATTGATTACCGGCATTGGCGTCCCATTGGTATGAATACGGGGCGGTTCCACCCTCGCCGGAGGCGGTAGCAGCGCCATCTGCTCCTTCAAAACAACTGACATTTTCCACTTGGGCGATCAGCGAGCCGATTTCTTCCGGATTATCAATGGTAATGGTTGCAGTGCCTGTACAACCAATCATATCTGTTACTGTAACGGTATAGCTTTCACCGCCGGTGAGGTTGGTAGCGGTGATGGCGCTTTGTCCTCCGGTATTCCAGAGATAGGTATAATTACTGAGCGGTACGCTGTTGCCACCTTCAAAGATGGCCTCGATCGTAGCTGTGCCGTTATTTCCATCGTGACAAAATGCGCCTTCTTGTGAAAGAGATACGGTGACAACTTCCGTTTCAACAATGTAAGCAGTATCTACAAAAGTACAATTGCCATTATCCGTGATGGTCACATAATAAATACCGCCATCGAGGTTGGAGATCGCCTGTGAGACCGAGCCTTCGCTCCAGAGATAAGTATAAGGCCCGGTTCCGCCATTCACTGTCACGTTTGCAATACCGGAAGCGGAAGCGTTGCAGATCGTATCAGGGGGCGACATATTACTCATAATGCCGGTTGCCGGTTGGTTGATTACGATTGAACTGTTTTCAACACAGCCGTTGGCATCGGTTACAACGACGTTATATGTTCCTGCAAAAAGATCACTGATATCTTCAGAGTTGTCGCTGAAGCCAGGCCCCGTCCAATTGATGGATTGATACGGGGGTGTACCGCCAGTTATTTCAAGGTCAGCGCTTCCCGTGTTGTTACCAAAACAGTCGATGTCTTCGCCGGTTATCGCCAGTTGTAGCGGCGATGGTTGCGTTATCGTCGCAGACCCGCTGGTCGTACAGCCATTGTCATCGGTTACCGTTACCATATATGAGCCGGCAGGGAGGTTGACAGCAGTTTGGGTATTTTGGTTATTGGCATTTGCATCCCAGAGGAATGTAAAAGGCGGCGTTCCGCCGGAGATGCCGGCAGTGGAGCTTCCGTCGTTATCACCATTGCAGGAAACATTGTTCAGTGACAAACTGAGCGCCAATGCATCCGGCTCTGTAACGTCAGCGAAAACGACCTGTTCACAGCCGTTGGCATCAGTTATTGAAATAGAATAGTTACCGGCAGGCAGATCCGTTCTCACCGAATCAGGCACGCCAGGGTTGTCGCTCCAGGTATAAGTATAAGGATAAACTCCGCCGGAGGATATGACGGTAACCTGTCCTGAGCCTTCTCCGGAACATAAAGCCGGGACGGCAAACGCATCAGTTGAAAGCGCTGACGGTTCGCTGACGGTGATCATTGCCGAAGACTGGCATCCGTCGCTATCAGTTACGATCACTGTGTAATCGCCTGCGTCAAGGTTAATAGCGGTTTCGGTATTCTGTGTATTGCCATCATCCCAGAGATAGGTATAATTGCCGGTTCCGCCGGTTGCGATTACTGATGCGGTGCCATCATTTTCGCCATTACAGTCGATATCGGTTCCATCGACGACCAGATCAATGGCTTCGTTTTCCAATACTTCAACCGTAGTTTGTTCATTACAACCATTCGCATCGGTTACGATCACGGTATAGGTTCCGCCGCTGAGGTCGGTGGCTGTCGGAGTATCTTGTGCGTCGGCATCGTCCCAGAGGTAAACATAAGGCCCCACGCCTCCACCAACGAGAACGGTTGCTGTACCATCGCCGGCGCCATTACAACTAACTGGCTCGGAACCAATGGCCAAAGACATCACGGGTGGTTCGGTCACAGCTATCGAATCAATGGTTGAACAGCCGTTTGCATCAGAAACCGTAACGTAATAATCCCCTTCGACAAGGCCGGTAGCAATGGAATCGTTTTGCAAATTGCTCCAACTGAATGAGTAGGGCGAAGTACCGCCGGTTACCTCAATGGTTACGGAACCATCTGCACCGCCATTGCAGCTTGCATTTTCCAATTGGACCCCGCTGGTTTGTATCTCAGGGGGCGCCCCGATCGTGAAGGCTATATTTTGCGGACAACCCTCATCATCCAGAATGTGAACCGTATAATTTCCTGGAGCCAGGTTGTTAAAAATTCCGGTTGAGTTGGTATCGACGCCGATGATAAAATATTCAAAAGGCGGAAAAACTCCGGCAGCAGAAACCGTTGCGGACCCGTCGGAAGAATCAAAACAACCGGCATCTGTAATATTGTCAATACTGGCCGAAGGCGGTGTACAGGCCGGCGTAAAACATTCTATGAAACCGATCTCACCATCACAATCGCTAAGCGCGTAAACTTCGAAAAAAACAGTATCTTCCAAGGTCAACCCCGTGACCGTATGGCAGGTTCCGCCATTGGCAGGCAAGGAGCCAAACCCGTTTACATAAACTTCGTATCCCAGCGAACCCGGAATATCATCCCAACAAAACTCGATGCTGTTGTTGGTGATCGTATTGCAATAAACATCCGGCGCCGGTAGAATATCTTCAACGGCGATGGTAATGGTATCATAAACCGAACAGCCATAAGTATCCGTGGCAGTAAGGATGTAAGTAGTGGTCGTGTCGGGCGTAGCGATCGGGTTGGGACAATCGTCACAACTCAAACCGGCGCTTGGCGACCAACTATAACTGATATGATAAAGCGGGTTGAAAGTGATCGACCAACTCAACAGGGTTCCATCAAAGCCAGGTGTATCGTCTTTGATCTGTAAAGTCCAGGTTCCGTTGGTTTGTGGATTCTGGATCGTCCACAAATCTTCAAAACTACCTTCCGGTATCCAGTCACCGGTGAAAGGTGCAGCGGAAGGTGGAGCCTGTGAGCCGAAGTTAATGGGGTTTGTAGCTTCCGGCGTGAAACAGGTTTCGGTATAATCGTCACCTGAACCGCCGTTGTCGGTGGTCAGTTCGAGGAATTGACCATTCGGCCCAACAAGATACACATCTACATCACTGATCCAGTTGTGATCTACATTGATGCATATCCGTTGGATAACACCATCCTGCAATTCAACAGGTTGCACCCCGAATACTTGTATCTGAGAGATCGTCGGCGGAGTGCCGGGTGGTGGCGGATTGTTGTCAGCGATCGTTACGATAGGCATAGGAGTTTCATTTGAAAACGTAGGTGGTTCGGGCAAGGGAATCGGCAGATCGCCGGTCAGTTGTACCGATTGGTTTTTACAGATCGTCGTATCGGCTCCAAGCTCAGGGGGTTCGATCAGGTTGTCCCGCAGAAACAGCCAGAAGGTATCCCTGTTGCAGGGGTCTCGCTGTACATCGAATCCAATGGATTCCACGCCTTCCGGTATCCCATCTTCAAAACCGATAATAGTAACAGTGGTAGAGGTGCTTCCATTAGCAATAAACAGGTCGAGTGGGATGGAATCATAGTCGGTTCCGTTTATAGCTTCACCGAGAATGGTAAAGTCAATCGGAAAATCCCCTGTGGCCGGAGTAGGGAGTGAAAATGTCAAAGAACCAGTTGCACAGCCTTCGGTGACTGTTCCATCCAGGCTCAGCGTTGTAAGCCTTACATCCAGAGAGCCGGTGCCAAAGCTTTTGGCTTCGAGGAAAACGCTGGTGTCCCAACCTGCATCCCCAACATCGGCTACAGCAAGCTTGATCGTATATTCCTCACAAGGGATAACCACCGCCTGAGCAATAAATACATCCAGATAGGCATCGTAAGTTAACGTCATGCTTCCGGAGTTATCATTATAGTATGTAGAATAATCGTAATTACACGGAGGATTAATACCCTGATTATTTACGTTATTGATTGTAACGGGGATATTTGTAAAAGTTAACCCGCTAGGGTCAATTGGATCTGGTACCAAGGCAATATTTTGGGCCACATAATTTCCGCCGGCAGGATTGGGGCCTGTTATAAAAAAACCGAAAACATCATTGAAGCCGGAGCAAGCCCATTCCGGATATTCTTCAGACGCAAAAACGTATTTGAATCGGAGTGTATCTGAGGTAGGAATAAAGGAAATCTCGTATTTGGAAACATCATTCAATCCACCTGAGGCTATGGCCTGAAGATCCGGATCACTGCTTCCTCCTGATGTATTTCCGGAAGTTGAGCCGATTGTATTTGCAGTTGCAGCATCGGTGGCAAAACCAGTTGACATTACAATTCCCCGTTCGATTCCTATATCATTCAAACCATTGGTGAAATAGCCTACCGCAAGTTCATCGCCATCGTAAGTGATATTAGTAACCTCAACGCCTTCGCCCAAAAAGACATTGGTGATCAGGCTTTCCGGGGTAAATAAAACACCGGTGGGTTCCACCTCAATTTGCGCATAAAAAAGATTGGGTATTGTCAGCAAAATGAATCCAACACAAATCTTGTAAAATAGGGTTACGGGTAATTGTTTTTTCATAACCAAAATGAAATTATATTTTAGTGAATGATACTAAGCAAGATTTTAGGAAAAAGAAGTTAACAGCCAGACTGTAATTCTTTAATAATCAGAGATTGTACTTTCTGAACTGACAACTTTAATTTCGACCAAATACTTAGGCGGAAAGGTACGATAGAAATCGCGCATATTAGACACCGAAAGTTACAACATTTTTTAGAAATCGTCCGATCAATGAAAAAAATGGAAGGTTTTTGTCAAAAAATGGAAAACATTATTTCAAAACCGAATGCAAAATCAGGGTTTTTGTTATTTTAGCTTCACGTCAGGCTCCTTACGAAAAATGGAATTTAACTGATTTTTTCATCACTAAAAAAAATCTTCTATGAAAACCAAATTTTACGCCCTCGCTATTTTTTCTTTCCTCTCGATTTCTGCCCAAGCGCAATCTGAGTTGTATGTTGATACCACGATTACCGCCGAACAAATGGTCATGGATTTTTTTAACGGGATATGCGTTGAAATTTCCAATGTGACTTATACGGGAGACTCAAGAAGCAAAGGTTATTTTGAAAGTGCAAATACCGAAATGACGATTCCAGGAGGTATTATCCTTTCCTCTGGGTTTGCAGCCGAGGCGATTGGGCCGAACTATATACCAAATAGTACTGGTATAACTGTTGGAGGTAGTGACCCAGACCTTCAAGAGATTGCAAATAGTGAAATTTATGACGCCTCGGTGTTGGAATTTGACCTATTCAGTGATGTGGACGATACCTTGTTTTTTTCGTATGTATTTGCATCTGAGGAATATCCTGAGTGGACTTGTTCACAATTCAATGACGTGTTTGCCTTTTTTGTCACCGGGCCGGGTTATGCAAACGAAAATATTGCCCTTATTCCAGACCCCTCAGATCCTTCAGGTTCTACCTATACGGACTTTCCAGTCGCTATCAATAGTGTCAATTACGGAGTAGTCGGGGCGAACGGAACACTTGCCAACTGTACTCCTCCCAATGGTTCATTAGATTTTTCAATGTATTACATTTATAATGTCGATGATCATTTCGAATACGATGGGATGACGGTAGAATTGTTAGCTCCGTTAGTGGTACAAGCAAATGCAACCTATCATATAAAAATAGCCGTGGCGGATGTGGTTGATGAAGGTTATGATTCTTCGGTTTTCATTGGTGTTGAAAGCTTATGCGGAGACAGCCTGATCTTACCGCCTGCCGAATTCCAGGTCAGCATCGATGGAAATACAGTAACTATTGTAAATCAATCGAGGTATGCCACTAGCTATCAATGGGATTTTGGGGATGGAACAATCTCGACGGAGCGATATCCAGAGCCGCACACTTACCAGCAGGAAGGAATATTCACTGTTTCATTGATCACTCAAAATTATTGTTTTTCTGATACTGCTAAGTTTGTTGCCCTTATGGATGAAGGGCTTGATATCGATGCCAGCACCTGTTCTGTTGAGGAGTACGAACTAAATGCCATTCCTCCCGAACCGGGTCACTCAGGAGAATGGTATATTATTGCCGGGGGCGGAACTTTGAGTGACTTTTCTGATCCTTTTGCCATTTTTTATGAACCTTCTGTCGGTTTCAATGTACTCGAATGGCGCATTATAGAAACTTCCTCTGAGAATGTAATTCTAACGGATACTTTTATTCTGAATGTCAATCAACTGCCTCAAGTCAGTTTTACTAACCTTCCCAATACATTTTGCGAAGATGATGCGGAGTTCCAATTAACCGGCACACCCTCCGGCGGAACCTTTGAAGGCCCCGGTGTGAGCGGCGGTATGTTCGATCCCGCTATCGCCGGGCCTGGCAGCCATATTCTGATTTACAACTATACAGACGCCAATGGCTGTAGCAACTCCGATATGAAAGTTGTGGAAGTTGTAATACTACCTATAGTGAACATTTCGGATGTGGAAGGTATTTGTGAAAACTTTGCGCCGTTCTCGTTAGCCGGACTTCCTTTCAACGGGACTTTTGAAGGGCCAGGCGTAATCGGCAATAGCTTCGATCCTGCAAGCGCAGGCGTTGGAAACCATATCCTGACTTACAATTATACAGATCCAAGCGGATGCAGCAATTCGACTTCCTTTGAAATTGAGGTAATCCCGGCGCCCGAAACGCCGGAGATCATTTTGCTTGATAATGATTCCTTGTTTTGCAGCATAGCGGGAGAGGTTTATTTCTGGGAGTTGGATGGTTTGCCATTGAGCTTCAATGCACAGCAAATCCCACTGGAAGGCGACGGAAGCTACACGGTTGCTGTGCAGCAATCAGGATGCGTTTCTGATGTTTCCGGGATCTTTGCCTTCACAGGAGTTTTGGATTTTTTAAATCATAAAAATAATACGCTCAAAGTATTCCCGAATCCTGCGAATACATTTATACAAATTGAAATACAAAGTCCGGGATTCAACTTACAGCCCGGATCAGTGAATGTGTACAATACACAGGGACAGTTGGTCATCCAGCGTTCCGGTTTTTTGACAAATGATCTGTTGAATATCGATGTCAGCGGATTGTCTCCGGGAATGTATTTTATTCAAATCCACGAAAAAGAAGGCACTGCTTACGGCAAATTTTTAAAAGAGTGACCGGCCACTGGATTTTTTGATGGTTTCTATATTTTCGGACTTTGGCACATTTCAGCGGAAGATCATCCCCGAATCCTTCATTTTTATCTAAAATATGGCGATAAATATCAAGGCGTCTGTTAATTTTACCGGCGTTGCAACTCCTGCCTTGCATGGAAGAAAAACACAAAGGCGTTGCTTCAGGATATAAAACAACTTTTCACAGCCAATCAAAAAACAGTTCAATGAGAAATTTCTTAAAATATACCCTGGCTTCCTGCCTGGGGGTTATCATTGCCGGATTTGTGATCTTCGGAATCGGAGGCATTGTCATCGGAAGGATGGTGAGCAAGATCGACACTGCTCCGAAGGCGAAAGCGAATACAGTGCTTTCTTTGAAATTTGACAAACTGATCCCTGAAAAAACCAATAATCTTCCGGTCGATCCTTTCAATTTCGATCCTGATAAAATACTGGGTTTGCATGATATCGTCGATGCCATCGAATTTGCGAAAACCGACGACAATGTCAAAGGTATTTATTTGGACCTCAGTGGATTAATGGCCGGTAGGGCAACCGCCTCCACGCTCCGGGACGCCTTGCTCGATTTCAAAAGCGACGGAAAATTTATCATCGCCTATTCAAAATATTATACACAAAATACTTATTACCTCGCTACGGCTGCCGACAAGATCTACGTCAACCCTATCGGCGGAGTGGACTTTCGGGGCTTTGGCGCGGTCATTCCGTTTTTCAAGGATATGCTCGACCGGCTCGGCATCAAAATGCAGGTGTATTTTGCCGGCGATTTCAAAAGCGCTACCGAACCCTTCCGCCTGAAAAAGATGAGTGAAAATAACCGCCTTCAAATGCATGAGTACATTGGAAGTATGTATCAATTGTTCCTTCAGGATATTTCCGATGCCCGGAAGATCAGTGTCGATGAATTGAAACTTATCGCCAACGAATACCTCCTCAGAAATGCTGATGATGCCCTGGAGCACAAAATCGTGGATGCCGTTGGCTACGAAGACGAGGCGCACAGCGACATTCGCCTTCGGCTAGGGCTGGAAGAAAAGGATAAAATCCCTACCATGAGCATTAGCGGCTATCACAAAGGGAACTTCAAAAGAACGGATTTCAGCATTAAAGATAAAATTGCTGTGGTTTTCGCCGAAGGTGGGATTGAAGATGGAAAAGGAGAACCCGGTAGCATCGGCGGTGACAATTACGTGGAAATACTCCGGAAGATCCGAAAAGACGATAAGATCAAGGCCGTAGTCGTGAGGATCAACTCAGGCGGGGGCAGCGCCCTGGCTTCTGATCTGATGTGGCGAGAGCTGGAATTGATAAAGGCTGCCGGCAAGCCGGTTATCGCTTCAATGGGCGATGTGGCTGCCTCCGGCGGTTATTACATAGCCTGCAACGCCGATTCGATTTTTGCAGCGCCCAACACCATTACAGGCTCTATCGGCGTGTTTTCCCTGATCCCCAGCCTGGAAAAGATGATGGATGAAAAAATCGGGATCACTATCGACACGGTTAAAACCGGCAAATTTGCCATTCCGATCAACCCTTTCATGGATATTTCCGAAGAAGAAGGAAAGATTTTACAGGCTTCCACCGATGAGTTTTACGAAATATTCCTCAAAAGGGTGGCCGATGGCCGTGGGATCACTCGCGACGAAGCGCATGCCGTAGCGCAAGGAAGGATCTGGCCGGGTTTGAAAGCCAAGGAGCTTGGCCTGGTGGATAAAATCGGAGAACTCGATGATGCCATTGCGGCGGCAGCATCCAAAGCCGGACTCGAAAAATATCGCGTCACGGAATATCCGGTCACCAAAGAACCGCTTGAACAACTGATTGAGCAGTTTGTAGGTAAAAAAGAAACCAGGTTCAACGGCCAGATGCTCGCCAAGGAGCAGTTGGGCGATATGTTTCCTTATTATAAATATTTAAAAGAGGTCAAAGAAATGAAAGGAGTGCAGGCCAGGATTCCTTTTATCCTGGATGTGAATTGAGGTTTTTTTTGAACCACAAAAGGATCAAAAGGGAACAGAAGAAAACAAATAAAAAAATTACCCCTCTTTTGTGTTCTATTGTTTTCTTTTGTGGTTCAAAAACTACAAACCAAAATCATTGCAATGATCGCCGGAACAGCCTGCTTGTAAAAAATACTTTTTTGAGCAGTGAAGGCCCCGTAAATCCCAGCCACGACCACGCAAACCAAAAAGAAGATCGCCACGTTTTTTGACCACTCCGGATCCTGGATGAACAACGACCAGATCAGCCCGGCAGCCAGGAAACCATTGTACAACCCCTGGTTTGCGGCAAAAACTTTGGTGGGTTCAAACAATTCTTTCGGGATGGAGCGGAATACTTTTCTTCCGGTGGTCGTCCAGGCGAACATTTCGATCCAGAGGATATACAAATGTTCGAGGGCGACAATAGCGATCAGGATTTTTGAAAGGATTTCCATGCGGGTAATTTTTTTAAACACCCGTCAAGATAGGAATTGATCTTTAAAATTCAGCGGAAATATTAAGAGGAAGAAATACTGCTTGCCAAAGGATCACAGCAGGATCACATCGAGATCAAACCGGATGTCGAGGCTTTCTTTTACTTTTATTAAGCCCAGCAGGGCGGTAGGTGGCTCGAGTTTAAAATCACTAAATGACAGCTTAACGCTGCCGCTGACCCGGAACCGATGCTGGTCGGTTTTCATGATCTGCACGGGAATGCTCACGGTTTTCGTGACCTGGGCCAGGGTGATGTTGGCGACGGTTTCAAAGGCAGTCCATTGATCGCATTCGAGTATATTGTCACATTCCAGGTTTTGAGCTTCTTTCAGAGCAATAGTGATGTAGGGAAATTCATCAGCTTTGAGTGTTTTTTGCAGGTCTTTATTCATGGGTTTCGAGCCGCAATCCAGTTGATTGACATCAATTTTTAAAAAAGTATTTCTAAAAAAAAATGTGGCGTTTTTATCGTCGATGCGGTAGGTGATCCCACCCTTTGGAAAATCTTGTTTTGAGGCGCAGCAAAAAGAATTGACATTAGTTTTCCCATTGATTTCCAGTAAGCTTTCAGACCCAAGTTGATAGGCTTTGAAATGAAAGACATCGTAGTTGGCAGGAGGGATTGAAAAGTCCTGGAGAATGAAGTCAAGGAAAAGCAGGAAGGGTATGGCTAATAAAAGCTGGAAATTTCTCATTGGGTATTTAAACTGATTGAGGAAAATTGCCCCGACAATCTTGTCAGAGCAATTTTCCGAATTTGAATTTAATCAAAAACCATTTAGAAACCAACCACTGCTTCGATCATCACACCACTAAACTCACCTCCGAAGTATTGTGTGGTATTTGGAAAGTCTTTGTACTGCTGAGTGAGGTATTCCCCTTTGAGGAGCAGGTTTTTGGTTGGAAACCACCCGATTGCGAAACTCAGTCTGTCGATGGTGGAATCCATGAAGTCGCCATTGGTTTCCCTGTAACTCTGACTCAATTGTCCGTTGATCTGGTTGTATCTTGCACCTACGTAAAGCTGTTCATTTTTCAGGAACCTGTAGATGAGTTCTCCGCCGATCTGTGTGGAAGTTCTTTCGTTTTCATCCATGAATTCATACAATCCTTTTTCGGGAATATAGACGAGGTTGTTGCCGGTAGCCATTTCGTAGATACCGAAGAGTTCCAGTCCTTTGAATTTCACAAACGGGTTGACCTGGAAAGCCATGATCTTGTTGTTAAAGCCAGGGTTCCAGCGACCGGAGAATGCCTTGCTTGCGAGGTCAGCGCCTGCGAGTTCCATTGCAGCGTAGTACCGCGATCCGGTTCGGTCGCCACCGTACAGCGTGTTCCTGCCGCTGTTGCCGTTGGCCATTGCAGAGCCGGACAATCTGACGCGGAGGTCATTTTCGAAGGATTTGTCGTAAGCCAGTTTCAGGTAAAGGGAAGGTTGTCTTTCTTTGCCATCGTTGTAGGCATTGATATCGCCTTTGATCAATCCGGCAGACGCACCGGCCATCGCTATAATTCCTTCTACGGGGAAGAAATACACTTCGCCGCCGATCTCCGTGGTGAATGCATCCATGATATAGTTGCCTACAAAGGGGTTGTAGATAGCGGAGCCGTTGTCCGTTCTGCGAAACTGCTGGTCGCCGAAGTTAGGCTGGAAGTGACCGATCTTCACCCTGAAATATTTGTCGTACCAGTCGGTATTTTCAAACATAGGGAGTTTGTCGATTTGGATGTAACCGCCTTTGACCCAAAATTCGGTGTGGTGGCGGGAAGACATGTAATTTTCCAAAGCTATGCGGATACCGTCGTCGAGTTGGACGTCGAGATTAAGATTCGCAGTAGCAGTGTTGAAGCCCGGGGCCAGGTCGTAAAGTTCTGCTGCGGAGCCGGAGAAAGTAGTGTCGTTGGAGTGGCTGATCCCTTGAAATTGCTGGGTAAAGCTACCACCGATCCTTACTTTTATGCCGTCGAATTCGGTGTCCAGGTCCTTGGCAGGTTCAAAAACGTTGATACCGGTTTGGTCGTTTGGCCGGAAATTCTGGATTTCGGGTTGCTGTGCCAGCAGGCTGGTGGTAACGAACATCGCCATGAAGGCAACTAAAGTTTTGAAAATTAAAAACGATTTTTTCATGATGCTAAAGTTTTAAAGGTGTTTTTCGAATCTGAAGACCTATTTATTTCTTTTCGATCCGGGATTTTGAAATTATTTTATTAAAAAGGAGCCGGAACGCTTTCCAATACTCCCGGTGCCAGGTGTTTATTTTTGATTCAGGATGACTTTGAATTCAACGGTAACATCGTCGGCAGTGGTCAGTGCGCCCAGCATTGCTGTCGGAGGTTCGACGTTGAAAGTGGTCATTTTCAGGGCTTTGGAGCCGGAAACTTCGTAGTTGCCGTTAGCCAGTTCCTTTCCGGTAATATCTACCGAAACCGGTTTGGTAGTGCCGGCGATGGTGAGGTTGCCTTCCACTTTGGCAGTAAAACCAGTGGCGGTTTTTTTCATCGAGCTGAGGCTTTTCATTTTGTAATTGATGGTGGAATAGGTGTCGGCTTTCAGCGCTTTGTAGATCCGTTTGTCCATCGCATTGCCTTTGGTGCTTTTGATGGAATTTACATCGAAACTGATGTTGTAATTTTCGATCTCGACCATTCCGTCATCGCTGAAAGCCAGGTTGGCGGTGCCGTTGATCTTTTCTACATTGGCCGTCCAGTCGTGGATATTGGAAGTACCTTTGATGGTCATGGTAGAGGTCTTATCGACTTCGAAGAGGATGTTTTTCAATCCTGTGAACAGTGTAAAAGAAGTAAGGGTTAAAGCGAGAATTAAAATTGCTGCTGATGATTTCATTGTAAATTATTTTTGGTATTAAGACAATTTGATTAACTATTTCTGACACAAAAATAGACCCGGCACGCCGTGCAATTAGTGACAAGCATCAATAACAAAAGTGATTTTAATCACAGGAACACAAAATGGCGCGAATATTACAATTTGACGAATCCAGGAGTTTTCAGACCAAAAAACACTCTCGATTATTTGGAAACCTTGCCATTTTTCAAGTTATAATTTTGTTTCAGCTTTAAAATCGGTGATTATTTCGGTGATTTTTGTTAATTGTATAAAAGAAGCTATTCTGCAAAAAGGGGAAATGAAAAGCGATTATACGTCCGTGTTTAGTGAAATTGGGATTGCAGAAAGCCAACTAAAAATGTTTGGATTGAAATTGCGGGGCTATTTTTAGTCAATTTGAATAGAAGACAAAAACCAACTGGTATTTGAGAAACAATTTAGAAAGAACACTAAATTTGAGTTGTGAGCAGAACGAATCCGGGAATATTGAAATGAAGATAAAATTGATTAAGGGCGGTTCTAAAAATGCAAAATATAGTGGTTCTTCCCGATTCTTTATTAGGTGAAACGCACGAACACCCTGTTGAAAAAACAATATGTGAAAACCGATTTTTTATAATAACAAATAGTCAATTTGCAATTAATACTATTTATAAAAATTTGACATTTAATAACCATATTCTATAACAACGTTTTCGTGTGTTTAACCCGATTCTTTATCGGGACTAAGAACGCAAAAGTTTAATTATCATAGTTTTATGCTTTTCCTACTCGGCGCCTTGGCGTGAAATAATCAATTTTTAGAACTGTCCTTAATTGTTTCTGTCGTCTGTTCTCTATTGTCTGATCTCTTAGTCATCACTGTCCTGTTCATCGGCTTCCTTGCGGAGCCGGTGATGCAATTCGTTCAAACGTTGCCGGTATTCGAATTCCAGGTTCTGCATTTTTATTTCCAGTTCCCGGATTGACTTTTCAACTTGCATCAACTCGCTTTCTTTCAAATGCTCATCCATTTGGCTTTCAAGGTTTTTCAGGCGTTTTTGGTGTAACTGCTGCTGGGCTTCCTTTTCTCTCTCAATCGCCATGGTTCGCGCTTTCAGCATTTTTTCATGAAGTTCATGTTCCAGGTGAAGCATAGGTTGGCGCATTTTCACGATCTCTTTGTTGAGCTTGTCAATTTCTGCTATGAGTTTTTCATTCGCGGCATCTTCATCGAATTGTCGTTGTTTTTCGTCAAGCTGAAGCTCCAGTTCACCCATACGAAGCTGTAATTCCCTGATCCCTTTCTGATGTTCGTGCAACTCGAGTTCAAGTTCTCTGGCCTGCATCCTCGCTTCAAGTTCTGCCTGTTGCATATTTTTTTCGAGTTCCAACTCAAGTTGCGCCATATAAGATTGATGGGTTTCGGCTTTATGTTCAGCGGTCTGCCTGACCAACTCCAACTCCTGCATCTGTTTTTCCAGTTCCGCCCTTTTCTTCTCAAAATATCTCTCCACCGCGATCATCTCGGCTTCGGGGGATTGCGTTTTCTTAGGGATCGTATCCATTTCGGAAGCTGAAATGTTTTTAAAATTTTCAGTATTAAAATCGGAATCCGAAATCTGATCCACACTGGATTCATTGGACTCAGGATGGTTATTGGTTGACATGCCGGATTGGTGTTCAATTTCCTCCGGCGAGTTTTCAGCGAAGGTTTTTTGGAATTCCAATGGCAATGTGGCATTTTCGGAAAAGTCTTGATACCCTGCCACTTCATCGTTTTTCAAAATGGATTCATCTGCAAGGTCCAACGCCGTAAATAACAAACCTGCCGAAAGGATCGCAACTGCCCAGAATAACCGAAAGGGCAACTGAAAAGATTCTTCTTTTTCGAGCAAACGGCGAATACGGCTCAAGACCCCTACCCTGCCATTCCGTCTGCCCGCAAAAGCCAGCGCCAACCGGCTGTTATCAATTCGCCATTCTTCCAGGCTGGCGAGGGTTCGTGCCAGGGTAAGCTCGTCGCCTGTCGTGCTGATCGCCATGTCATCGCAGCAGTTTTCTCTTTCTGTGCGAATAAACGAAGAAATCCACCAGACCGCCGGGTTGAAAAACAACAGGATTTCAATGAAGGATTGCAACAGGTTGACAAGGTAATCATACCGCCGGATATGCGCCAGTTCATGAGCCAACACGCATTCCACCTGGTTGGCCGGCAGATTGGCCAATAAGCCGACCGGAACAAAAATGACGGGTTTCAGCATGCCAACGATCATGGGAGAACTGACCCGCATCGATTCTTTTAATACCACCGGAACCGTTACGCCCATACCGGTTGCCATTTGCTCCAGCATCTGCTGCCAGGCCCGTTCCACAGGTTTAGAATTGGAATGACGCAGCCCTTGCAGGTAAACCAATTCACCCAGCATCCGCATCGTCAGTACGAAGACGCCTATGAGGTAAAGCAGAATAATGAAAGGCATATTTGCTTCAAAATACCCGGTAAAGGTGTTGAAAAGTGAACCTTGTGCCCCATCATCGTGATTGAAATCCATCGGCAAATGTGCAGTGGTTTCCACTTCAACCGAAACGTGAGCAATGGCTGTAACAGGATCAATTTCCGTAGCCGGAATGCTTTCCGGTGTGTAAATCGTAGCGAAGGTGATGACCATAGCCAGCAGCAGCGCGGCCAGTGAAAAAATACCCGCCAGGTATCTGCTGTTGGCAGGTTGCTTTTTCATGGCGATCAGAGCCAAAGCCAGCAAAATAGCGATCGCAGCGCCTTGCCACAAGGAATGCAATAAGGTCCATCCCAAAGCCAGGACCCATTCGGAATCAATTAATTGGAGGAGGAAATTCATGGTCGGTCGTTTTCGATTTTTTTAATGATCTTTTTAATTTCTTCGAGGTCTTCGGGGCTTGTTTTTTCATTGCCCAAGGCCTGGAGGATCAGCTTCAGGGGTGAACCTTTGAAAGCAGTGTTCACCAGTTTGTCCAGCAAGGTTTGCTGGATGGCCGATTCTGCAATGGCCGCTTCGTAAAGATGGGAGCGTTCGGAAGTGTCGCGTTTCAGCAAGCCCTTTTCCACCATCACCTGCATCATTTTCAAAGTGGTGGTGTAAACCACATCGCGGTTTTTGCTCAGTTCCTCATTGACAAACCGTACGCTTGAAGGGCCGTTTGCCCATAATACATGCAACACTTCAAGCTCCGCATCGGTAGGTTTTTTTATCATGGTTTGAACATTTTAATTTATGACCAGTGTATTTACGATAGTTATCGTAGTTCAAATATATACGACAATCATCGTAGTTCAAAAATTATCTACGATAATTGTCGTATTTTAACATTATTGAAAAAAACGATCATGGCAGGGTAGGGGTAATCCCTTAAATTTTCGAGCGGATTTTTGGGTTTTGAAAACCGGAAGTCAGATAAAAGTCAGAACATTTATAACAATGATGGATTTATATTTTTATTTTTACAATGGGAAAGACAATAGACAATAGACAATAGACACCGGACACCGGAAATCCCGACTTGTCGGGAATACCGGACACCGGATACCGGATACCACAATACCACATCGGAGCGAAGCGAATCCCGCTTTTTCGAGAAAAAGCGGGACGATGAAATCGGGAATACCACAATACCACAATACCAAACTAATTTATTTTTGACCAGTTACTGAACAAAAGAAATGAATGAACATATCCGAACCGCATGACTGATCTTAGGAAAATACTGCTTTGCTCGATACTTTTTTCGATCCCCTTTTTCATTGATCTGCCCACAAAGGCGGAAAGCGAAGCCCGTTTTCACACAGATTTTGAATTAGCTCAATTTGAAGTATTGCAGGATTCGCTGTTGCCAACAGGATTCAACGACCTGTTCGCCGCTTCGGGGGAGTGTATCCAGTGTCATGGTTTCGATACGGCGGGCATCGCCAGCGTGAGTCCCTTTGGCGATGATATAAATGTGGTGGACGACTGGCGGGCGAGCATGATGGCCAACTCGGCGAAAGACCCCTTCTGGCGTGCCAAAGTGAGCCACGAAGTGTTGTTGTACCCGCAACACAAAGCCGCTGTTGAAACGAAGTGTACCTCCTGCCACGCCCCGCTCGGGCATTTCAACGCCATTCACAACGGCGCGGAATTTTATACCATCGACAGCCTGATCAACGATCCCATTGCGCTGGATGGCGTATCCTGCCTGGCTTGCCACCAGCAATCTGCTGAAAACCTGGGCAACCTCAATTCCGGGCACTTGAATTTTGATACAGCAAAGGTGGCCTACGGTCCCTACATCAGCCCACTGGAAAGCCCCATGGTGATGGCTACGGGTTATACACCCGTGTTCAGCGAACATACCGCCAATGCTGGATTGTGCGCAGGTTGCCACACGCTTATCACCGAAACACTGGATTACGATGGCAACCCGACGGGCGACAAATTTGTTGAACAGGCGACTTACCACGAATGGCTCAATTCGGAATACAACACCAATAACGTCACTTGCCAAAGCTGCCACATGCCTGCCTTCCTGAAAGCGGAGGTTTATATCGCAGCCGGTATTGATATCCCGCCGCGCAGTCCGTTTTTTTTGCATGAGTTTGCAGGAGCCAATGTTTTTATGTTGAAAATGTTGAAAAACAATATAGAGGAATTAAACCTGGCTGCTACGCCGGAACAGTTCGACGAAGCCATATCTGCTACCAATATCATGCTGCTGGATCAAAGCATCGACATTTCCCTTGAGCTAATTGACAGAACCCAGGACATGGTTTATTTCGATCTGAAAATATCAAACCTGGCAGGCCATAAATTTCCATCGGGCTATCCCTCGCGAAGGGCTTTTGTGGAGTTTTTGGTGAAAAATGAAATCGGCGATACCATCTTCATCAGCGGAAAGACCGATGAAAACTTTGAAGTGATCGGCCACAACCCGGATTTCGAACCGCATTACACCGTCATCAGTACGGAAGACGAGGTGCAGATCTATGAAATGGTGATGGCAGATGTGAACGACGAAGTCACTACAGTTTTGCTAAGAGCCAAATATCCCTTGAAAGATAACCGCATTCCACCCAAAGGTTTTGTCATGACGCACCCCGCTTACGACACCACACGCATTGCTGGGCAGGCGCTCGAAGATGAAAATTTCAACAGGGAATCAGGCCTGGAAGGTAGCGGAAGCGACCGGGTTTATTACCACATTCCCACCATTGGTCATCCGGAAAAGCTCATCGCCACTGCCAAAATATACTACCAGACGGCTCCGCCAAAATGGATGAAAGAAATGTTTGATGAAAACACGCCGGAGATCGACGCTTTCCGCGAAATGTTCCAGGAGGCAGACCGCAGCCCCGTTTTGCTGAAAACCCAAAGCATCGAAGTCGATGAGATCAAATCGAGTACAAATCAACCGGAATCGCAGGACGAAAATATAATTTTGGTAAACAGTTTTTCAAACGATGGTATTTTCCACATCGAATCAACAGAATTTCACGATATTGCAGTTTACGATCTGAACGGCAGAAAAGTGTTGCAAAAGCAGCTTCAAAACGGGGATTATCAAATTGAATTGAAAACCCAAAAAGGAATGTACCTGCTGACTTTTTCCACTTCTTCCGGACAAGTCATTACTAAAAAAATAGTTCATTATTAAAAAAATAAAAAAATCAGAATTATGAATAAACTGAACACCGCTTTATTTTTCCTTTGCTCCTTTTTCCTTTGCAAAATACCCGATGCGCAAACTGTGAGCTTTATCAACCAGGGTTCATTGCTCGGAACCATTCCGGGTGATCCTTTGCAGGACTGTGCCGTCGATATGAACGGCGATTACCTCGATGATGTGGTACGCGTGGTCAATCCAAAGATTTACGTTGACTATCAACAACCCGACGGTACTTTCGAACATGCCGAACTTCCCATAACAATTTCAAACTCGCCAGGCTGGAGTATTTGTGCAGGCGACATCGACAACAATGGTTTCAATGACTTGTTGTTTGGCGGCGGCACCAGGGTATCTTTTATTTATAACAATGGAGGCTGGACAGCGTACACCGAAGTAGTTCATCCCGAATTCATTTTTTCTCAAAGAACGACTTTTGCCGATATTGATAATGATGGCCACCTTGATGCTTTTGTTTGCCACGACACTGACCAGAGCCACCCTTACCGCAACGATGGAAACGGCAACCTTTCCCTGGATCAGACGCTCATCGAAACCCTTGATTCCCCTGGCAACTATGCCGCTATCTGGGTGGATTACAACAACGATGGTCATACCGATCTGTATGTTACCAAATGCAGGCAAGGGGCCAATCCCGACGATCCGGCGCGCATCAACCGGTTGTATCGCAACAACGGTGACGGTACTTACACCGAAGTAGGCGAAGAAGCCAATCTCGACGACAATGCACAATCCTGGTCAACTGTTTTTGAAGATTTTGACAACGACGGCGACTTCGATGCTTTTATTGTCAACCACGATATGCAAAACCGGCTCATGAGAAATAACGGCGACGGCACTTTTACCGATGTCATTGCCGGAAGCGGGATCAATGCCAACGCTCTCGGAGCCTGGGAGAATGCCTCCGGCGATTTCAACAACGACGGTTATATCGATATTTTTTCAGAGTTGGATTACGCGCTGTACCTTGGAAACGGCGACCTTACTTTTACGCCTCAAACCTTGCCTTTCAACAACGGCGGAATTGGTGATTTTAACAACGACGGATTTCTCGATGTCATCTTCAATAACAACCTGATGATCAACAACGGCAATGACAACAACTGGATCAAGATCAATACTTTAGGGATTCAAAGCAATAAAAACGGCATCGGGGCAAGGGTGGAAATTCATGGTGACTGGGGCATCCAGATCCGCGAAGTAAGAGCCGGACAGAGTTTTAGCCCCATGAGTTCGCTGACCGTCCATTTCGGGCTGGGCACTTCCACCAGCATCGATTCGATCGTTATCAAATGGCCTTCCGGCATAAAAACCGTATTCGAAGACCCGTCGATCAACACGACTTATCTCATCCCGGAATCAGACTGTATCTTAGGACCTTCTGAACTCATCGTCGATGGCCCGACCACCATCTGCCCCGGCGAGGAGGTGGAAATATCCGCACCGGCAGGTTTTGCCGAATACCTATGGTCGAACAGCATGACGACGCCAACCATCACCGTCGGCGAACCCGGCAATTACAGCGTCATACTGACCGATAGCGAGGGCTGTGTTTCCCTGAGCAACACGGTGCAGGTATCTTTCTATTCGGAATTTGCACCAAAAGTGGCCGTAAGTGGAGAAACTACTTTCTGTGAAGGCGGGTCGGTGACACTGTCCATCAGCGAAGGCGCCAACCCGATGTGGTCGAACGGTATGACCGGCCTGACCGTTGAGATCACCGAAAGCGGCGAATATTATGTAATGACAGAGTCGGTTTGTACAGCGGATGATTTTGTCTCCGACACCATAGCAGTAGAAGTATTGCCTTCGCCTGCTCCCGAAGTTGAGGATGTTCTGTTGCCAGCGCCAGGCCCTGCAACGCTCGAAGTTACTTCCGGGGTCAATTTAATTTGGTACGATATGCCGGTCGGCGGTGATACCATAGGCATGGGGAGCACTTTTGATTTTGTTAATGTCGAAACGGACACAACGGTTTATGTAGCATCCAATCCGCTTTACGGAGGAGAGGAGCAAGATGGCGGAAAGCCGGACAACTCCGGGCCAGGAGGCCTTTCGGTTTCCGTGGGTTACAGTAAATTCGATGCGTATGAGCCATTCACCTTGCTCCGCGTCACGGTTTATGTTCCCGGCGGTGGTACTGAAGGCGAGCGCCATATCCAACTAGTCAATGAGGATGAAGAAGTGCTGGATGAAGTGGTTGTTTATTTGGAAGTAGGAACGCATGAAATCGAACTGAATTTTGAAGTTCCGACAGGTACAGGCCTTTCATTGCGTTGTCCGGAAGGGAATCTTTTCAGAAACAACGAAGATGTTAACTATCCCTATCCGATCGGCGATGTCGGACATTTAACTACTTCTGTTTTTGGCAGTACTTTCTACTATTATTTTTACGACTGGAAAATCCGCAAACAGTTTTTCGAGTGCGCATCGGAAAGGACTGCTGCTACGGTGAGTGTTCCTACTTCGACAGCAGAACTCGGCGATATCGTTTCCGGCATTTCCATCTATCCGAATCCTGCCGGGGATCATGCTTATCTGCAATTCGAAGCGCTGGAAAGCACAACGCTTTTGATGCGGATCTTCGACGTCACCGGAAAGGAAGTATTGCAGCGAAAAGAAATATCATCAGGCAGCGGCATCCATGTTGAGGAGATCAACACAGGCACACTTGCCAAAGGGATTTACAATGTCCAACTCAGCGTGGATGGCCGGTCGGTCAGCAAAAAACTGGTGATCCAGTGATGTGGAATTTGCGATAACGTTAAAAATCAAAAATCCCGAAGATACCCTGGTTTCTTCGGGATTTTTAGTAATCTGCCGAATTTTTGACAGCCGGGCCATGCTTTGCCAAACTAC
>CAZKDA010000063.1:8035-22526 GCA_964551455.1 uncultured Saprospiraceae bacterium | reverse complement strand
AATAATTTTTTCATAAGAATTTAAGTTGAATTGGTTTTCTGGAGGAGGGGATCATCGGATAAGTCAATTGTATCCAACCGGTTTGAGCGCCAGGTTGCAAAATATTACTTTTCAGGCAATTCCTTTTATTGAAAAAAATATCTTTTCAAAGAAAGCTGGTTTCAAGTTCGCCTGTAAAGTCAATTTGAAAAATGAAAATAATTGAACTTAATCAATTAACACCTTCCCAGAAATGGTTAAAAAAATAAAATTAAGTCAAGTTATTTCTCCGAATTGCTCCACAAGTTTTGGTTCGGGGAGCATACATTGTGTCAATCCTTTACTTTATCAGAGATCAGGATTACCGCGAATATCGCATCTAATCCGCTAAAATAAAAAGATTTTCATAAAAATAAATAAGCATTTGAATATGTAAGTCTTTAGTTTTGATTTTGTCATTCCGCTTACATTTCAAATGCGAAGATTCTTTCCGAGCGTAAATTAGTGTTGAAAGGTTTCTGGTGTGCTGTGCTAGTCCTCTGTTTGTTGTATTATGGTATTATGGTGTTGTGGCATTATGGTATCATGGTATTCTCGATTTTATTGGGATCGCTACACTTCGACATTCATTCCCGATTTCATCGGGATTTCGGCTACGCCTCAACATTCATAACTCATCATTCACAAAATCAAAATCCATAACTCCTAACGCCTAACGTCTAACCTTTGCAGCCTCATCTCAGTTCGACAGGTATTACATTCACTTTGAGTTGTTCGCCGGTGCGGAGTATGGTGAGGGTCACTTTTTTGCCAATAGAATGCTCATCGAGAAACCGGTGCAGGTCGTCAACTGAGCTGATCCTGCCATCTTCGTAACCAATAATGACATCACCTTTTTTCAATTCAGAATTGTATGACGGGCCGTCCGGCTCAATGCTCTGGATCAATATCCCTGAAGTGACGTTGAGCTTCAGGCGGTTGATCAACCTGGGGTTGAAACGCAGCGTCTGACCGGCAATGCCGATAAATCCGCGCCGCACTTTCCCTTCCATGATCAGCTTGCCGACCACGTACTGAGCCAGGTTGGAAGCCACCGCAAAGCACAGCCCCTGCGCTGGTAATATCACTGCTGTATTGACACCGACCACTTTTCCTTGTGAATTCACCAGCGGTCCGCCGGAGTTGCCGGGGTTCAAGGCTGCATCGGTTTGGATGACGTTGTCGATCAGGCGCCCGCTTTCTGAGCGGAGCGTCCTGCCCAAAGCGCTCACCACGCCCGCCGTCACGGAATATTGAAACCCATAAGGGTTGCCGATGGCTATGGCCAGTTGTCCTACCTGGAGCTTGTCCGAATCGCCGAAACCGATCGCGCTGAGGTTTTCGGCATTGATCTGTACAACGGCAATGTCCGTAGCCGGATCATCTCCGATCAGTGTTGCAACAAACTGGCGGCCATCCTGGAGTACTACCTCTATCTTTTCAGTGTTTGTCACCACGTGGCTATTGGTCACGATGTATCCGTCGCTCGAAATGATAAAGCCGGAGCCTCCGCCGAACTGCTGCCGCCGGTTGCGGGAAAAACCGCTTCCGGGTTTCTTCGTCACTTTTATCTGTACTACAGCATCGCTGACCGTCCTGGCAACATTCACCACCGTCTTTGAATACGCATCCAATAACTCGCCATCGTCGTGATACTGTTCCGATTCCCGGCCTGTATTTTTTGTTATGACCGGTTTTTTATCTTCAATGAAATGGATCATAATAATTGTTTTTGATTTGATATTATCTCTCATCCATTAATATTCCAAAGCCGGGTAGCTGCCAAAATGTGTATAAAATGTGAACATACTCCAGCAATCTGTCAGGTTTTGATGGACAATAAATTTCAATTTACCATAAATGGCATAACACGGACTGGTAGCGCTATGCCCCTTCGGATAAGGGGATAAGGGGATAGTCACACCAACGGTGTGACTATCCCCTTATCCCCGCCTTCAGTCTCAGTTTTTCTAAATGCCGAAAAAATCCTATTTTCGCATGCTCTTTTAAAAATCATAAAAAATTAAACCCACATGATAAACCTGATACTTTTTGGCCCTCCGGGTTCCGGCAAGGGAACGCAGGCAGCCAGGCTGGTTGAAAAATATAATTTGCTGCATATCTCTACCGGCGATTTGTTCCGACATGAAATGAGCAATAACACACCCTTGGGCCTCAAAGCAAAAGAATATATCGGAAAAGGGGAACTGGTGCCGGATTCAGTGACCATCGGCATGCTGAAAAATAAAGTTGATGCCAACCCAGATGTACCGGGCTACATCTTCGACGGCTATCCCCGGAACATCGTACAATCCGAAGCGCTCGATGAAATTTTGAGTGAAAAAGGGGAATCAGTTTCGGTTTTACTCTCGCTGGATGTTCCCGATGAAGAGATCATCAAACGCATCCTCAAACGCGGAAAAACTTCCGGTCGCTCCGACGATAACGACGAAAGTATCATCCGAAACCGGATCGAAGTGTATAAAAACGAAACGGAACCTGTGTTCGCTTACTACGCAAAATCCGGCAAATCAAAAAAGATCGACGGCATCGGCTCAATTGAGGATATCTTCCAGCGGCTTTGTAATGAGATCGATCGTTTGTGATGAGTTGGTAATTTGCTGATGTGCTGATGTGTTAATGTGTTAATGTGTTAATGTGCTGATGTGCTGATGTGCTAATTTGCTGATGTGCTGATGTGCTGATGTGCTAATGTGCTGATGTGCTGATGTGCTGATGTGCTAATGTGCTGATGTGCTAATGTGTTAATGTGCTGATGTGCTAATGTGTTAATGTGCTGATGTGCTAATTTGCTGATGTGCTGATGTGCTGATGTGCTGATGTGCTGATGTGCTGATGTGCTAATTTGCTAATGTGTTAATTTGCTAATGTGTTAATGTGTTAATGTGCTGATGTGCTGATGTGCTGATGTGTTATTAGAACTAGCAACTTGTAACTAGCAACTTGTAACTCAACGACTCAACGACTTACCAACACAACAAATCCACTTATGAAAAATGGCAGAACAGAACTTCGTTGACTATGTAAAAATTTGTTGCCGGTCGGGAGCCGGGGGGGCTGGTTCCGCGCATTTGCTGCGAACAAGGACGAATCCCAAAGGAGGCCCCGACGGCGGTGATGGCGGTAGGGGCGGCCATATCATTCTAAAAGGAAACAAACAGCTTTGGACTTTGCTCCCGCTCAAATACCGCAAACACGTCATTGCAGATAAAGGGGAAAACGGAACCGAAAACAACAAAACCGGAGCCAGCGGTAAAGATGTGATCCTCGAAGTCCCGCTCGGCACCGTAGCCAAAGACGCCGAAACAGAAAAGGTCTTGTTTGAGATCACAGAAGACGGTGAAAGCCGTATCCTGCTCGAAGGCGGAAGAGGTGGTTTGGGAAATACGCATTTCAAATCTTCTACCAACCAAACGCCCCGCTACGCTCAGCCCGGAGAACCTGGAAAAGAAGAATGGAAGATTCTTGAACTCAAAGTACTCGCCGATGTCGGTCTCGTGGGATTTCCAAACGCCGGAAAATCAACCCTGCTGTCGGTGGTCAGCGCCGCAAAACCCAAGATCGCCGATTACGCTTTCACTACGCTGGTACCCAACCTGGGCATCGTCAGCTATCGCGATACCGGCTCATTTATCATGGCAGATATTCCGGGCATCATTGAAAAAGCACACGAGGGAAAAGGCATTGGGCATCGTTTCCTCCGCCATATCGAAAGGAATTCCGTACTGCTTTTTATGATCCCCTGCGATTCGGAAAGCATCAGCAAAGACTACGAAATCCTGCGAAACGAATTGAACATGTACAACAAGGAGTTGCTCGACAAGCCGCACATCCTTGCTATCACAAAAAGCGACCTGATCGACGATGAACTCAAAGAAATGCTCAAAGGAGAACTACCCAAAGGAATACCCTTTGTTTTCATCTCCGCCATCACGAAACAGGGGATCACCGAATTGAAAGACCTTCTTTGGAAGACGCTCAATGAGAGTTCGTTTTGATTTTATGGTATCCGGTTTACCTTTAGCTTTGCATCTTTGCGCCTTTGCGTGACAAGTTTTGGTGTTGTGGTATTTTGGTGTTGTGGTATTTTGGTATTCACGCCTTGCGTGACAAGTAACCAATAAACCCTGTCTAAAGTCTATCGTCTGAAGTCTGGTATCTGAAATCTGATGTCTAAAAAGATGAATAAAACAACCTTACTTTCCGGGTTATTCGAAAAATGGGCAGGCGAAGAGGCTGCTTTGGTTTTGCCGCTTGCACCCTCTGGTTCCAGCCGTTCGTACTACCGCATAAAGGGTTCTACCAAAACAGCCATCGGCACTTTTGGCGCTGATAAAAAAGAAAACGCTGCATTTGTCAATTTTACCCGGCATTTTCACCAGAAAGGGTTGCCTGTGCCGGAGATATATGCCGATGATCCCGAAAACAATATTTATCTACAGGAAGATCTCGGCGCCACTACCCTTTTCAGCTTTCTATTGCAAAAAGGCGATGGCTTTCCGCAACACCTTGTGGAGATGTATAAAAAGGTGGTAAAAAATCTTGCGGAGATGCAGATCATCGGCGGCAAAGGGTTGAATTACGAAAACTGCTACCCTCGCGCTGCGTTTGATAAACAATCCATGCTTTGGGATTTCAACACTTTTAAATATTACTTTTTAAAACTGGCCGATATCCCCTTCGACGAACAAGCGCTCCAGGACGATATCCACCGGTTTACCGAATACCTGCTCCAGGCAGATTGCTCTCATTTCATGCTGCGCGATTTTCAGTCGAGGAATATCATGATGCGCGGTGGCCAGCCTTATTTTATCGATTATCAGGGTGGCAGAAAAGGGGCTTTGCAATACGATCTGGCTTCGTTGCTCTACCAGGCAAAGGCAAATATCCCCGCCGGAATACGCGAGGAACTTCTGGAACATTACCTCGAAAACGCGTCCCAACTCGTTTCCATAAACCGCAAAGATTTTATCCAATATTATCACGGCTATGTATTGATCCGCTGTATCCAGACTTTCGGCGTTTACGGATTCCGGGGGCTTTACGAACGAAAAGAGCATTTTTTAAACAGTATTCCTTATGCTATTGAAAATGTAAAATGGATACTGGAAAATGTAAAGATCAATGCCGAAATCCCGGAATTGTGGAAAACCCTGGAGGCGATCGTAAAGGCCAAAATGTTCCACCCCTTCGATCAGCAACAAGGTAGCAACAGTCTGCTCAAAGTGACCGTCAACAGTTTTTCATACAAAAACGGCATTCCTCCCGACAGCTCCGGGCATGGTGGCGGGTTTGTGTTCGATTGCCGGGCATTGCACAATCCGGGTCGCTATGAGACCTTCCGAAAGCTCACTGGCCGCGACAAAGCCGTGATCGATTTTCTCAAACAGCACAGCAACATCGACACTTTTCTCAACAATATCTATTACATCGTCGATCCTGCCGTAGAAAACTATATCGAAAGGAGCTTTACCCACCTGATGGTCAGCTTTGGATGCACCGGCGGGCAACATCGCTCGGTGTATGCAGCGGATTGTATGGCCAAACACCTTCAGCAAAAATTCGGTATCCAGGTAGCGTTGCATCACATCGAGCAGGATGCGAAAAATTGGGACAATGGCTAAGTGAGATTTCAGGATCAAAGGGAAATGTGGAAATGATAAATGATGAGTTGATTGGGTTGATTGGGTTGATTGAGTTATTAGCAAATCAGCAAATTAACAAATTAACACATTAGCAAATTAGCAAATTAGCAAATTAGCAAATTAACACATTAGCAAATCAACACATTACAAAGGCTCAACCAGTTGTGGTCTTTTTTTGGGGAATATCAAAAGCGATCCACTCCAGCCAGTTTTGCAACATTTTGAAACCATGCTGTGTGAGAATAGATTCGGGATGGAACTGAACGCCGATCACCGGCAACGTTTTATGGGCAAAAGCCATTACTTCTCCGGTTTCTGTGGCCGCAATAATTTCCAGCGAAGTGTCTTCCACATTTTCCAGCAAAAGCGAATGATACCGCATCACTTCAAATTCTTTGGGTAATCCTTCAAATAACGGATGCTGCCGGTGGCGGATCGCCGAAGTTTTTCCGTGTACAGGCGTTTTAGCTTTCGTCAGCTTTGCGCCAAAAAACTCTCCGATGCCCTGATGGCCGAGGCAGATGCCCAACATGGGAATTTTATCATGGAAATACGCAATGATCTGAGGGAGTAAACCGGCTTCTTTTGGGGTTTTCGGGCCAGGTGACAACACAAGCGCGTCGAATTCCAGTTTTATAATTTCATCAAAAGACAACTCGTCATTCCTGATGACGGTGCATTCCGTTTCTAGTTGTAAAAAATAATCAACCAGAATGTACGTGAAGGAATCGTAGTTGTCAATTATCAGAATTTTCGGAGTCATCTTCCTCATCGGGTAAGTCGTAAATATTGGGTTCTGTTTCTTCCTGAACAGGTTTCATTTCTTCCAAACGATCCATCATATCGAGCGACTGGTTCCAGAATTCCTGGAAAACCGGCTGGATCTTATAGGCGATCTCTTTGGCCTGCGCGGGAAATTTTTCGAGATAAACATAAGTCATGGAACCTCTTTTAGCCTCGTCATTGATCAAAGTAGCCTGATCGCCAAACCACAGGATCACGCTGTAAAGCAAGATCAACACCCCGGACAACAACATCCCGCCTGCCAATTGATTGATGATATTAATATTTGCTGTTTTCAACATGCCTTCCAGTCCACGGGCGATCATCCGTATCAACACCATTGTCAGCACAAAAGTCAGCAGGAATCCGGCGATGAGCATCAATGGATTATTATTATTGAAAGCGCTTTCCAGGAAATCCGTCATGGCGGGAGCGAATTTAAAAGCTGCCATCAAACCCAGCAACAACGCCAAAACGGAAAACACCGTTTTGATGATCCCTTTTGAAAATCCCAGGTAAAAGCCATAGACCACAGTGAGTAGAAAAATGATATCTATTGCCATAACGAGATGCAAAATAAATCATTAATCGGAAATAAATCCTGAAAACAGACCATCTCTCGGATTTTACCGACAACGATCAAGGCATTGACCAAAACAAACAAAGGCGCTGGCACATATTGCCAACGCCTCTGTTTTACCGATGGTTCGGGCTACCCTATCCTTTCATATCCGGCTTGAGATGTTTGGCAAAAAAGCCGATCATCGCTTTGTAGCTTTCAAACCGGTTTTCTTCATTGTGAAACCCGTGGCCTTCGTTGTACTTCACAAGGTAAGGAACTTCTACGCCTCTATCGCGCAAAGACCGGACGATCTGATCGGATTCGTCGATATTCACACGGGGATCATTGGCGCCCTGAATGACAAACAAAGGCGTTTTGATCTTATCGGTATGTAATGCCGGCGAAGCCGCTGCCATAGCCAGGCTGTCTGCTTCGGGATCACCTACCATTTCGTACATCATTTCGAGGTAAGGTTTCCAGTACGGCGGAATGGTATTCATAAAAGTAAAAAGGTTGGAAACGCCCACGTAATCCACCGCACAGGCATACAAATCGGGAGTATAGGTAACGCCGGCAAGGGTGGCATACCCGCCATAGCTTCCGCCGTAGATTGCAATCCGTTCGGGATCGGCTATACCCTGATCGATGAGCCATTTTACACCATCGGTAATATCGTCCTGCATGGTTTTACCCCACTGGCCGAAACTCTTTTCCCAAAACTCACGACCATAACCTGTACTTCCCCTGAAATTCATCTGGAGGACAGCGTAGCCGCGGCTTGCCAGAAGCTGTATTTCGGGGTTGAAGCCCCAGGTGTCGCGGTACCAGGGTCCGCCGTGGGGATTGATTACCACGGGCAGGTTCTTTGTGGAAGCCACTTTTGGCAACGTCAGGTAGCCATTGATCGTGAGGCCGTCGCGGCTTTTATATTTTATGGATTTCATTTCAGCCATGTCGTTTTCATCGATCCAGGGGCTGACGTCCACGATCTTTTCCAGCTTGTCGGTATTTTTATCATAAAAATAATAAGCGCCCAACGAGCGATCACTGTAGGTGCGGATCATAAATTTATCTTCCGCTTTGTTCATGCTGGTGATGAAAACTTCGTATTCGCCCAGTTCTTTTTCGAGTCTTTTCTGGATCGCTTCCCTTTCCTTGTCGAGAAAATGCCAGTTGTGGCGGTCGGTATTGAAAGAGATCGTAGTGAGCACTTTTCGTTTTCGGGAAAAGCTGAGACTGCTGACATCGACTTCGGGATGAGCAAAAATCGGTTTGCCAACTTCTTTTCCAGCGGACATATCAAACCTGATGATCACATTTTTGTCGCGGTTGAGGTTGGAGGAGACATAGACGATATTGCCATTGTCGAAATCGAAAAACAGCGGGGAAACGCCTTCCCTGAAATCCGTGGTGAGTACATCCCTGAAGGGTTGTTCTTCGGTTTCGCGATACATCAGGGTGGTATTGGTACCGATGACCTTTGAAGCGATGCGGAGTTTTCCATCGTGGTCAGTCATCCATGAATCGAGGGGTTCTTCCGGGTTGTCGTTTTTGGCGAGCTGCTTGAGATCGCCGGTGATAATATTCAGCCGGTAGGGTTCGAAAAGCTGTTTGTTGTTTTTATTCATCCCGATGATAACCTCGTCATCGATGTCTTCCAGTTGGTCGATGATCTGAATGCGGACACCTTCAAAGGGCGTTAAGTCTTTGGCATCGGAGCCGTCTTTGTTTACGGCATAAAGCTGGAAATTTTCATCGCCGCCGCTGTCTTTGATGAACAGGATACGGTTGTCGTTTGCCCAAAAATATCCGGCAATATCCCTGTCTGTTTCGCCGGTGATGCGCAGGGCTTTATCTTCGCCGATCTTTTGGATAAACACATTCTGGCGACGTTCGTAGGGCGCCATGTAGGAAAAGTGTGTCCCGTCAGGCGACAATTGATAGCGCGTTTTTTCGGGGTTGCGAAAAAAGTCTTCGACGGAATATTTGAAATCGCCTTTTGCTTCGTCGATCAGTTTCATTAATTCCTCCGAAGAGGTGGGCAACGACGGATCTCCGGGCAATGCTGGTTTTTCGGAGGTAGTTTCTGTAAGTGTGGTTGTCTTATTTTCCATATTGGTTTCATTGTTACACGAAAAGAACAAACTGTAAATACATAAAATTGTTACAAAGCCGATTTGGTTTTTTCTCATTGCAAAAGTTTTTTTTGGTCAAAAGAATTTGAAAGCCAAAACTATAAAAAACCAGCCGATCCGGCTTATCCATTATACGAATGTAACTTTGTACCAGATCAAAATACAATTCCGGAGGTTTTTATTTCCAACCTGAAAGATTATTGGTCTGGTCATTTTTTTGAGAACAGTGAACCTGTCTGCCCTGCCTTTGCAAGTCAGCAGGCGCCAGGCAGGTTTCACAAAGCTTCCATCCGAAACAAAACCTGAGGAGAAAAAAAAATTACCACCTGGCAATAATGGCCTGATTTTCACTTTAATACTTCTTTAAAAATGCATCGCTTTCCGGGTTGATTGTTTTTTTGATTTTGAAAATCATTATAATTAAAAATACTTTGTGAAGCGAACAATATCTGGTTTAAAATCACTATTATTGCAAAATACTTGAATAGCCGGAAACCATTCCTTCGAAAGTACACTATTGACCACCCGGAAAAATTGAAAATTGGGCTAAAAGGATCAATGCACCCGGAAAAATACAGAATAAAGCGCTCAGGGCCTTTTCGTTTTCATCCGGCTTACCTGAGTGATTTTCTTTGACGCAGCGGCACTTTTAGCTATCAATGATGACAGCGTGATATTTTGATTATTTGTAAACTAAATTTAAAGGTCGTAGAATGAAATACTTGTTAACTTTTTCTTTTTTATATTTCTTTTTTGTCGTTCAGGCTTCCTATGAAACGGGTGTTGAAAATCAAGAGGAGCTTTTGTACCCTGACACCACTCCTCCCAAAGTTTTCATATTAGGAGAGCATGAAAGCGCTTATGAAAAACTCAATCTGGATTATTCCGTAATGCTGCTGACCGCCTGCAAAGGAGACATGGATGTCGCATACCAGAAATGGATTAGCATGCTCGTTGAAATGGAAACTTACGCCACCCAGATCAATTATGACATCAAAGGCATCAAAGTGTGGCTGAATGTTTTTTGGGATGAGGACGGAACGATCAAACACATTGCATACCACCTGAAACAAAACTCCAGGAATATCGATACCGCCGAATTCACTGCCTTTCTCAGCAGCTTCATGAACCACTATAAATTTCCGCTTGTTTGCGGTGACAAATACACCCACTACGGAAGCGCTTCCTTTCCAACGCATTCCAGGAAGTTGAACACCGGCCAGAGCAACGGAAATTATGCACCCAACGACGTCAATCAAACTTATTCCAAAGACGGGGTACGCCCTAAAGATTGACCCTATTGCCCCTGACCATGAAACCCGGCTCTGCAATATTTACCTCCTTTTCCACCCGCGCTCCGCGTATGTTGCTCCATTTTTTGGCCATAACCGGCATGTTCCTTTTTTTCAGCCACTGTGGAAAAGAAAAAATAAACCTGGAATGGACAGAGCTTGACTCCGGCACTACCTTCGATCTTACTTCCGTTTACTTCACCGATCCCCTCCACGGGCACGTTGTCGGCGGCGAAACCTGGCTTCACGGCGTTTACCTGCACACCGAAGACGGAGGGGCGAACTGGCAATTGGATACCATGCTCAACAAGCAGTTGTTTGGCCTCCATTTCAATCAAAACCAAATGGGGCATGCGGTAGGTGTTGACGGTTATCTTTTCAGAAAAACATCGCCTTCGGCAGACTGGCAGTTTCACAAGCAACCCAACTGGGATATGCTGCGCGATGTCAGCTACAATTCCGAAAATACAGGCGTGGTCGTTGGCGGAGGAGCTTTCAGGTTTGGCGTATTGCTCACCCTCAACCCCGATTTTGCAACACTCAGGATCGATACCTTTGAAAATGAACTCAGCGCCGTTTGTTTCTCCGACGACAAAACCGTACATGCTTCCGGGTATGGCATCATCCTCCGCTCCGACGATGCAGGTCTCAGTTGGACGATCAGCGAAACCACCGGCGACTTTTACCGGTCTATTCACTTTCCTACCAGTTCAACCGGCTATATCGCCGGATATTCCGGCTCGATCCTCAAAACCACCAATGGAGGCCAGAGTTGGGAAAAACTGATCAACGGTGATAAGATCACTGTAAAAAACACGCCTTTCCGGTCTGTATTTTTTGTGGATGCAGAAAAAGGTTACCTCGTCGGCGATCGCGGTACCTTCTGGCGTACCACCGATGGCGGAGACAACTGGCAGATCGTAAAAGGTTTACCCAAAACAGATCTGTACGATATTTTTGTCATTGAAAATACCGGCTTCATAGTCGGAGAAAATGGCAGGATGTTTAGGTTTGTGGATTGAGGGTGTTGATTTGGTATTATGGTATTATGGTATTATGGTGTTATGATTCCGTTCACCGTTTACTGTTCACCGTTCACTAACCACTAACCACTAATAACTAACTGTATTGACATAATATCTTAGTCTCATTTTATCATAGCTTTCGCTTATTGGTTCTTAGTGAACTAAGTGCCTCTTGGTTACAAGTTTTTGTGTCAATACAACTAACCACTAACCTATTACCTTTCCCTACGGGCTTACTTGATCTGTTGCGAATCGGTTAGTTTTTTCTCTACTTTTCCAAAAAAGCCGTAAAGCGCAGCGCCGAGCAAAGGTGTTTTTTCATTCACAACGATGTGAACGGGGACTTCCTGCAACATTGGACGCATCCTGCCAACTTCATAAAAATAGTCCATAAAAATTTGCTGGTTGAAAACATCGAGGTTCTTCGGGGCAATGCCTCCGGCGATGAACAGGCCGCCGGTTGCTTTCATCTTGAGCACGAGGTTGGCAGATTCTACGGCGAGGTACCGCCAGAACAACCGGAAGGTTTCTTCGCTGATGTTGCAACCGTTTTTGGCGCCAAAGCTGACTGCTGCGGCAGCGTCCCCCTCGGCGATCTTTGCTTTCATCCAGGGGAGTTCGGTCGCTTTTCGGTATTTCAGCAAAAAATTGTACAGTTCAAAAATTCCCATACCGGAGACGACCCTTTCCCAACTGACGTGGCCGTATTTTTTGCGGAGATATTTGAACAAGGCGATGTCAATCTCTTTGCGCGTTCCGAAATCAGCATGCCCCCCTTCTGTGGCAAAAGGATGAAATCGTTTTCCATCCCAATACAATCCCGCTTCGCCAAGGCCGGTGCCTGGTGCGATTATCGCTGCATTTCCCTTCCGGTCGGGATTGCCCTCATCGAGCGTGATCAGGTCTTTCCCTTTCAGGGCAGCCAGGCCATAAGCGCAGGCTTCGAGGTCATTGAGGAGAAAAATATGTTCGATATTCAATTCATCAGCTAAATGGCGGGTATCGATCATCCACGAAAGATTGGTTGCTTTGGCGGTGTGATTCAAAACCGGGCCGGCAAAACCGATGCAAAGCCTGTCTGCCGAAGGTTTATCTTCCTGAAAAAGATTTACAATAGCGCCGAATGAAGGATGCTGCTGCGAGGCATAGACCTTTTCATCGATGATCGACAATTCATCGTGTTCCATTCGGAACAATGCCAAATGTGTCTTGGTACCGCCTACATCGGCTGCGATAATCGTCGTGCCGTTTTCAACCTTTTTAGAGCCGGGAAAAGCAATTGGGATCAGATCTTTGAACATATTTTTCAGGATTAAACGCTGAGCGCAAAATATGAATATTTAACCAGTTGGACAAATGTTCCTAACCGCTTGAAATTCGGAATTTCCGGTGAACCTGTCAGATGAAATTTACAGCTTTTTACCACAACGGGCGTTATTGATTTTTGTTGAAATACACCAATTTTTCAGTATTTTCGATGCTCAAAAAAATCGGAATGTGAATCCTTCGGGCAAAATACTCCATTATTACGACGACCTGGATAAAAAATTCCACGAGCTGTTTGCTGCGGTAAGCGATGGTTTTCAGGAAGAGGCTATCCACGAGTTCAGGGTGGTTATGAAAAAACAAGCCGCTTTCTTTGCTTTGTTACACGTGATCGATCCTGCCTTCGATGCTGAAAAAACAAGGGCTTTGTATTTCAGAATATTCAAAAATGCCGGCTCGATCCGAAAGGTACATATCGAACACAATATTCTGGCGGGTCTGAATTTAAGCAGTGAGCGGCACGCCGGGATCTTTGAAAACCTCGATCAGCGGCTGGCTAAAAGGATAGCGCGTTTCCGACAACACGACAACAAAAAAGACCTAAGGGTCATTGTGAAAAATGGCAAATACATCCGAAGCCGGATCAACAGAATTCAGGGAGACAAACAAATCGCCAGGCTCGATGATTATTTTTCCAGCATATTCCAAAACCTCAAATCGCTCGCCGATGACTGCAAAAAGAGCGAAAACCATTTCCACGATCTAAGGAAATCGCTCAAGGAATTGTATTACAACCTGGCGCTGATCTTACAGCTTTCTGCGAATTACCGCCTTCCAAAGCGTGCCCTGAAATACCTCGACAGCCTTCAATCCAACCTCGGCGAATGGCACGACCTGTTCCTTACAAGGAAATTTGTCGGCGCCTTCGATCATTCCACCTCCGACAAAGTATTCCGCAAGTTGGATCGCAAAATCGAACGGTACGTTAAAAAGATCAACAGGCAGTTGGGTTCCTTTGAAAAAATGATCTTTGCGCTCGAAAAAAGACTGAAAAAGGCAAGGGGTAGGATGTGAAATTTCCCGATCCGTAACTCACGTTTAAAAAAAAGAAGGCACACTCCCCTCACAGCACCGTCACATCCCCCGCCAGCACCCGTTTCTTACCGTTCTCCTCAAAAAGGATCATCCAGGCAAAGACACCGGGGTTTACCTCGCCGGAAGGCCGCCAGCCCTGCGTCGGGTCGTTGGCACGGAGGCCATCCGCCTCATACCGCACGCCACCCCAGCGATCGAAAACCTTGAGGCTGTAAATGAAATCGTTGTTGCTTTGTGCGAACAGTAGCCCGTTCACATATACCTCAGGGTCGTTGCGGATGACATTCGGCACATACACATCCGAATCCTTGAAAGAGATTTGCACAATGCCAGTGGCCGTACAGCCATAAACATTGCTGACCGTGACCACGTAACTACCGCTCTGCGGTTGTTGCAGCAAGGGGTAAGGGCAATCGCCACAGTCCAGCGGGTCGGCTGGTTCCCAGTCATACTCGTTGATGCTGCCTGAATAACTGACAGGCAGGAGCATCCCCACCCGGAAAAAAGTGTCCAACAGGTCGTTGGTAGTGACGGTGGGTACAGGCCATTCCTCCACAGTAGCGGAAGCCGCCGCCTCGCAGCCGTTGGCATCCTGCCCGGTGACCGTGTAAATGCCGCTTTCATCTACAATAATACTGCTGCCCACGCT
>CAZKDA010000063.1:0-7935 GCA_964551455.1 uncultured Saprospiraceae bacterium | reverse complement strand
GCCGTGCTGCCATCCGACCAGGTGACCGGATAGCCTGCGCCCGTGAGGTCAACCGCCACCGTTTCGCCGGGACAGACGAGCGTATCAGCCCAGGCGGGCTGGTGGCTGATGTTTTCCAAAACAGTGATGGCCTGCGGGAAATGGTTCTCGTACTCTCCGATGCAATGCTCCACCCAGATGTTCACATCATAGACGCCGGGCGTACCATAGCACACGGTGACGACCGAATCGGCGCTGCTGCCGATGTCCGAGCCGGGCAAATCCCACTGCCACACGCCATCTATGAGCGAGTGGTTGGTGGTAAGGGTCAGGCACTCCCCGGCACAGATGGTATCGGCGCCTTCGAGGGTTTCATAAGTCAGGTTGGGGTCTATCTCGGCGAGGTAGAAGTTGTCGTAGGCGGTAAAAGCTCCGGTCGGACCGACCGACAGTATAGGAAGACTGGACATGACTTCCATCGGGTCAGCAAAGATGCCGATTGTTATCACTGTGTAATTGGAATCAGCGATGAAGCAGTGCGTCACTTTGTTCCATTCGCCCGCTGCGCCTGTCATCAGGGTGTCCACTTCAAGCTGCGGATCCAGTACCATCACGGGGCTGGGGAGGGTGATGTCAGGGGGAGGCTCCACGACAAAATTGTCCGAGAGGAGGACGCCAAGATGGGAAATCTGCGGTGAATTGGGGAAAGCAGGTGTCGTGTAATACCTTAAAAAATAGCGCTTGTCTTTTTCAATGGTGTCCAAAAGCTGTACCTGGCTGTATTCCATTATTTCGCCAAGCGGAAAACCGGGGGCATAAAAATGATTTTGGACCAGGTAGCCGTTCCCGCTCTGAGGGGCGATCAAGTTGATGAATTGGTAATAGTCGGATACGGGGTTGTCCACACAGTCCATGTTGAAGTACCTGGCCGCCCGTTTGCCTCTGCGGGCCCAGTCTGATATCACCGTGATAAGGTCCTGCTGGTAGAGGTCGTAGTCACAGTCGAAATATTCTTCGAAGTCGGGGTTAGGTATCAGGTTGGGCTGTGCACTTAAACGAGAACCTGAAACTAAGGCCAGGAAGGTGTATAAAATTATTGTTTGTAAATGTGTCATAGCCTATGGATAATAAGCCCCCTGTGGCCGAGATGGCCACAGGGGGCAGTTTTACAAAAAGGCTTACTGTTTGACAAACTTGCCCGCGAAGGTTTGGTCGCCCAACCGGACAGAGTAAAAGTATATGCCAGGGGGTGCATCGAAAGGCACTGAGGCTTGGCGGCCTTCAAAGGACAAGGGTTGCGATGTGAGGGCATGGCCGGCCGCATCGAATATGGAAATGAAGGCTTCGCTATCCGCTCCTTCAGGCAACTCACCTGCCAGGTCAAGAACCAAGGTAGCGTCTCTTATTGGATTGACGCTAACATTTATGACCAATCTCCCATTATTAGTATCCTCAACTAATTTATCAGCAGACGGATCAGGAGGGCTTGTAAGACAATCGCCTCCGCTCCTGAAAAAATAGCTGTCAGTGACCTCATCTTCCGAACATACATCATAATAGGTAAGGTCAATACGGAAGCATTTGCACGCGCTTGTCGTATATGGCCAGCCCATTGTCCCCGTAGTGAAAGCATCTTCTATCTCCGTGTTCCCCGGGTCGGGTGTAATCGTTCCGGATGCAAGTTCAGTTTCAGTTTCGCCGCTACAATCGACCTCCCATAAGGCGTAATCAATTTCATCTACGCTGGAGAGGTTGACCACATTATTGCCGAAAAAAGTAATGACATTGGCAAATGGCGGGTTCCCAAGCGCTGTGGGAATGATCGGACCTGGTGCGGTGGTCGAAGGAACATATATAATTGGTGCGGTTCCCAAAATAGTTGGCTGATACCCAAATTTCCCCTTGAAATTGATATAGGCATACCGGTATGCATTAGTATCGAAGCAGCCATCTCCCTCGCAGCATTTCAAGCGCATGGCAATGATGTAGATTTCATTCGTTTCCAGGGTTTCGAACAGCGCGGTAACATCCACTGTGCCATTGGTGACGTCGCTATGGTCAAAGACGTCTTGATCGAGCAGGTCCCAGTCCGACTCATAGATATTCACATACAGGCACATCCCGCTGTTGGTCGGGATATCGAAGTCTTCAAGTTCGAGGATAAGCTCCTCGTCCGGGCAAAAGTACAGGTCGGTGGCGCCATGTATATTGTTGAGAGGGCCTTCATAATGCCTGCCCTCACATAATATATTACTGCCATAAGGTGCGAAGGGTCCATAGCCAAGCAGTTTGCCATTGATGTGGGGGTCCCTCGTAAGTGTTTGATCTACATAGACGGTGCAGCCATCGATAGAACAAACCTCCCAGTTGTCCTCCGAAATACAGAGGATGGGGTCTCCTTCCGGGCAGTTGAAGATGCCCCCGGTATTGCAAATGGTAACTGCACCACTACTGCTAAGGCTATAATCTCTGGAATCCCAATTTCCATCTTCGTAAACGCAAGTAATAATCACCGTGCCTCCATACAGGGCTGTTGCCGGTTGGCCCGTGCAGGCATAAACGAAGGTCAGGCACGCACAATAAGAAGGGATTTCGTTTTGTGCGGTAGATGTGTTCTGCAAAAAGATCATGGCAAGCAAAATCAGGAAAGTTCGGATCGATAAGTCAGGAGTTCGTGGTGGTGCGTTGTAGCGTTGTAGCGTTGTAGCGTTGTAGCGTTTCTGGTCGGCTGACCAGTGTGTTGTTTGTTTTTTCATTTTTAAATGTTTTTGTAAGAAAGCAAGCGAAACCAAATAAAATGGCCAATTTGATGAGGGAACACGAGCTGTTCTTAGTTTTCAATGAAATTGGCGCTGTTCTGAACAACAGCGTAAACATACGATTAAATTCTGTTTTATAAAAAAGCCATTTTTTCAAAAATCAGGTTTCTGAAAACTCTATAAAGTAAGCCCCCAATGATTTAAGCCTTGCCGGTGCTGCATTGCATACTTCCTTTATCTATCTCCCGTTTCAACAGCCATGGTGCAGTATAATTGCCCGATAGTTGCCATTTTGAAGATGCCCGGTTCAGCCCAACAATTTTTTTACAACGGTAGAAATAGCCTTTCCATCAGCTTTTCCGGCGAGCTGTTTACTGGCCATTCCCATTACTTTACCCATATCTTTCATGGATGAGGCACCTGTATCCTGAATGATTTGGCTGATGATCTTTTCCAATTCGGCTTCACTCAGTTGTTCGGGCAGGTACTTTTCGATCACATTGATCTCTTCTTTTTCAACGACTGCCAGATCTTGCCGGTTTTGTTTTTCATAAATTTCTATTGAATCTTTTCTTTGTTTTATGAGCTTTTGTAAGAGCTTGATTTCTTTTTCCTGATCCAGTTCTGTTCCGCTGCCATCGGTTTTTGCAAGGAGTATCGCTGATTTGATCGCTCTTATTCCGCGCAAGCTGACTTGGTCTTTTGCCTTCATGGCTTTCTGTAAATCGCTGTTGATTTTTTCTTCGAGGGTCATTTGTATTTGTTTTTCGATTATTTAAAATGATTTTAATTATGCCTAATTATTCAGTTAACCTGTTGTTCTTCAATCCAATTAGTGAGGGCTACAAAATCTTCCACGCTCAATTGTTCCGGACGTTTCGTAAGGAAATCATTCTCTGGCACCTCTGTTTTAAAAAATGATTTGATCGTATTTCTCAGCATTTTCCTCCGTTGATTGAAGGTTTGTTTTACCACTTGCCTGAACAACTTTTCGTTGCAACCCAAAATTAGATTTTCTTTTCGGGTCAACCGGATAACCGCGGATTGGACGTTTGGCGGTGGATTGAACAGTGCTTTATCAACCTGGAAAAGCAGCTCTGCATCGTAATAGGCCTGCACCAAAACACTGATGATGCCGTAAGATTTTTTGCCCGGTGGCGATACAACTCTTTCGGCCATTTCTTTTTGGAACATGCCAACCAATTCCGGGATTTGCGATTTGCGCTCGAGCATTTTGAATAAGATCTGCGATGAGATATTGTAAGGAAAATTCCCGATAATGGCAAAAGGTTCGTCCCCAAAAATTGGTTGTAAATCCAGTTGCAAAAAATCTGCATGGATTATCTTATCCTGCAATTCAGCAAAATGTTTTTTCAGATATGTGACCATTTCAATATCCGCTTCAACAACGGTCAATTTAAAATTCTTTTTCAACAGATATTTGGTCAACATTCCTTTCCCTGGTCCGATTTCAAGCAGGTTTTTATAACCTTCTTTAACCAGTAATGCATTTGCAATTTGATGTGCGGTTTCCTCGCTGGTGAGGAAGTGTTGTCCAAATGATTTTTTTGCTTTCAATGTATCCTGGTTGTGTTTATCCTGCTTCTTAATTGTATTTTAATTTTCTGAAAACGGTTTGTTTATTTTGGTTAACGTGTTACTATTTTCATGTATAATTTTCTTAATTTCAACTATTTATATCAATAATGTCGGCTAGATTTAAAATTCAAGAGATTTAATTATCTTAGCCGGGCATTTGCGTTGAAATTTATACAATTAAAAATAATTGATGAATACCAAAGTTACGGTAAGCAATGCACATAACACCAAAGAAAACCTCATAATTCTCTCAGATATTGATGATGTTGCCTGGGCTGCGGCTTATTTGACGAAAACCGAATCTGGCTTTTTAAGAAATGCCATCAAAAAGGAAATTGATTTCATCCATTTTCCCCGTGAAAACAACTTGCTTATCGTTCATTTTTTAAAAGAAAACGGCGAAGTTCACATCAGCCGTGAAGACGCCCGGATCTCCGGCAACGAAATTTTAACCCTGCTTTCTCAATACAAAGCGGATGCTGTTACGCTTGTCAATCAACAGAAAATAAACCGAACACTGGACTACCTCGAAGGAATGGTGTTGGGCAACTACCAGTTTTTAAAATACATCAACAAGAAGGCAGAAAAATCGAATACTTTGCGCGAAATCAGTGTGGACAAAAACGCAGCTACTTCTGCCTCTGTCAGGCAACTGACGAATGTATTGGCAGCCACTTTGGCAGCCCGTGATCTTGTCAACGAACCACAGTCGTTTCTATCAGCGATACAATTGAGCAAAGAGATTACAACACTCGGAAAAGCTCATGGTTTTTCAGTGAAAGTTTTGGATAAAAAGAAAATCGAAGCTGAAAAAATGGGTGGAATCCTGGCTGTGAATCTGGGCAGTGAAACCCCTCCCACCTTCAATATTCTCGAATGGAAACCTAAAAAAGTAAAAAATAAAAAGCCAATTATTTTGGTGGGAAAAGGTGTCGTTTATGACACCGGGGGGTTGAGCCTGAAACCCACTTCAAATTCAATGGATTCGATGAAAAGCGATATGGCGGGAGCTGCTGTGATCGCAGGAACAATGATGGCCGTAGCTTCCAACAAACTACCGCTTCATATCATCGGACTCATTCCTGCGACCGATAATCGCCCCGGAAAAAACGCCTTTGCACCGGGAGATGTGATCACGTTGTACGACGGGACGACAGTAGAGATACTAAACACGGATGCAGAAGGCCGGCTCTTGCTGGCAGATGCGCTTCATTTTGCAAAAAGGTATAAGCCGGAATTGGTTGTTGATTTTGCAACGCTGACCGGCGCTGCAGCCCGTGCAGTTGGTCGCGATGCAATTTCTTATATGGGTACTGCCGACCGGAAAATCAAAGACAGCATGGAAAAAAGCGGTTTTAATGTTTATGAACGATTGATCGAATTTCCGCTTTGGCGGGAATACCGCGAGCAATTAAAATCGAATATTGCCGATCTGAATAACCTTGGCGGCCCAGATGCAGGTATGATCACCGCCGGTAAATTTTTAGAACATTTCACGGATTATCCCTGGCTTCACTTTGATATTGCCGGCAGCGCTTTTATCAAAAACGCCGATAATTACAAAACCAAAGAAGGCACTGGGATTGGGGTCAGACTGATGTTTGACTTTTTAAAGAATTATTAGAAAATATTTGCTGCTTTTTGGTTTTCGACACTTGATTCAACTATTTTTACATTACGCGAAGGTTGTTGAAAATATTCTGCATGCGGTTTTGATTGAGTGAAGAAAGGATTGTTAAAACATCAACCTATTTTATAAAACAATACTTATTTTAATAAATATAATGAGCAGAATAAGAATTGGGATCAGCATTGGGGATATCAACGGAATCGGACTTGAAGTGATATTAAAAACACTTTCCCACCCCCAAATACTACAGGTGTGTACGCCTATCATTTATGGTTCGTCAAAAGTAGTTTCATACCATAAAAATATTGCCGGGCTGGATCAATTTCAGTTCAACGTTGCTATTTCGGGAGATCGCATCAAAAAGGACAAGATCAATGTGGTAAACTGTTGGACTGACGATATAAATATTACCCTGGGAAAGCTGTCTGATGCAGGGGGCAAGTATGCCAAAATCTCGTTGGAACAAGCCGTGATCGACTTAAAAAACGGATATTTTGATGCGCTGGTCACTGCGCCGATCAACAAAAAAGCCATGCAATTGAGCCATTTTGATTTTGTCGGGCATACAGAATATCTGACGCAAGAATTTAGTGGTGGAGAGAGTCTTATGCTCATGGTCAACGACACCCTTCGCGTTGGCCTTGCTACGAACCATTTGCCCATCCGGGATGTTTCTGCTGCCCTCACCAAAGAACTTCTAAAGTCCAAACTTCAATTGCTCCACGACTCACTGAAAATTGATTTTAATATCGAACGGCCTACCATTGCATTGTTGGGCTTAAATCCGCATGCCAGCGATGAAGGACTTATCGGTGATGAAGAGGAAAATGTGATCCGGCCTGTAATCATTGAAGCCAAAAAAAGGGGATTGCTGGTCATGGGACCATTCCCGGCTGATGGATTTTTTGGTTCGAGGCAATTTACAAAATTCGACGGAATCCTTGCAATGTACCACGACCAGGGACTGATACCTTTCAAATCTCTCGCTTTTGGCTCCGGAGTAAATTTTACTGCCGGACTTAGTGTTGTCCGCACATCGCCCGACCATGGTACAGCTTATGAAATCGCAGGAAATAATATAGCGGATCCTTCTTCCTTCCGAAATGCATTGTTTCTTGCGGTCGATATTGTGAAAAGCCGAAATTTACACCATGAGATTACAGCTAATCCATTGGTTCGGAAAGAACAACCTATCGACGAGAGTGAAATGTCTAAAGATTAACACAAAAACAATGAGCCGATAACGACTCATTATTTTTGTGAAGTTCATCGTTTTATCTTATTCCCGGATTAGTTTGCCTTGGTTTTCGAGACAATTGGTAGGTGCTATTTGTGTTTTCAAAAGTTACCGGGATGATCGATTCTTTTCTCATAAAGGCAACTTGTGTTATTTCATCCTTTTGTGGTTCTGTGTTGTATTTGTTTTGATTTGGCAGTGGATCATTTCTTAAATTTTGCTCGTTGCTCAAGGCGATTGCTGCCGGAAATTCACTTTCAAATTTTACAGTTGTTTCCGTTTTGAACGCTTGTTTTTCGCTATCATCAACCCTTCGCTGATAATCCTCCGGTATTACAATCGCTTCCGGCACATTCCATTCATTGTATTGAACATATTCCTCTTTTTCTGATGGTATTAGCAGGCTGACAATATCGTGTTGGGAAATGTTGTATGATGGTGCTGAAGCGGCTAGTGGTTGATCAAGTGGAAAATCGAAACGGTTCAACTGGTACTTTTCTATGGTTTGGATCAGTTTGTTGGCATATTCCTTATCCGTTGCATAACCGCACTTTTTCAAACCTTTGGCCCACCGAATATAATCCGTACTGCTGTATGTGAAGAGCTCCTGGTAATGGTCAGTTGTCATCAGAAAATCGGTGTGGTCAATGTAAGATTTTTCAGGGTTTTCATAAGCTCTGAAACAGGATTTGAGCAGGTTTCCGTTGGCGTCATAATCATCATCTTCGTGG
>CAZKDA010000062.1:0-22607 GCA_964551455.1 uncultured Saprospiraceae bacterium | reverse complement strand
GAGCAAATAAGTTTTGGAAAGAGGTAAGAGCAGTAAGGGTTGGTGCGAACAGGGGGGATTTAATGCTAAAAATATTCAAAGAACCACAAGAGAACAAAAGAAAAATAAAAAACTTTTGTGCCTGCCTGTTGGCAGACAGGTCCTTTTGTTTCTTTTGTGGCCTGCCTGTTGCAGACAGGTTCAAAAAAAATAAAAAACATGATAATTACACTTTATCTTTAGTTTATACACGACAACGCATAGATTTCGGATTATAAAAATTAATTCCCGACGTGTCGGGATCGGTATAACTGTTCACGGATAAATTTCGGGAAAAGCAAAATCCGAAATTTATCCGTGAACAAGTATAAAAAGCTAACGCCGAATAGTTACAAAGAATTAGGAAAATGAAAGAGATCAAAACCGAGATCACGATCAACGCATCTGCCGAAAAAGTCTGGGAAATATTCACCAATGTTGACAAATACGCCGAATGGAATCCATTCATCAAATCAATGAAGGGTAATCTGAAAGTTTCGGAACAAATCGAAGTGCTGCTCCAGCCTCCGGGCAGCAGCGCCATGACCTTTAAACCCACCGTGCTCGTTTTTGATAAAAACAAAGAATTCCGCTGGCTGGGTAAGCTATTTTTCAAAGGACTTTTCGATGGCGAACACTATTTCCAATTGACCGAAAACCCCGATGGTTCCACGACTTTTGTTCATGGTGAAAAATTTTCCGGCATCTTGGTTCCTTTGCTTTCCAAAATACTCGGCAATACCATCAAGGGTTTCAACCAGATGAATGAAGCCCTGAAAAACCGGGCAGAAACACAGACAAATTGATAGAATTGTCCGCTGCGTTTCAGAACTGCACCGAGGCATTTTTCAAACCTCCGATGGCATGATTTTTTTCGTAATATTCTTAACTTTAGTAATTGGTCAAAAATAAAGTTTCGGGGTTTAGGTTTCTAGTTTCTAGTTTCTGAAGTCTAGTATCTGAAGTCTGAAACCCGCCTGACCCTGCCTTTGCCGCCTGCCTGAATGCTCTTGGCAGGCAGGTCAGGCAGGCGTCGGGCAGGTCTAGTATCTGAAATCTGACGTCTTTTATAGTTGCAAAGAAATCAACATATTGAAAATAAAAACACTTTTCATCACGCCGCCTTTTACGCAGTTGAACACACCTTATCCTGCAACTGCATACCTGAAAGGTTTTCTGAATACAAAAGGTTTGGAATCTCACCAGGCCGATCTGGGCATTGAGGTGATCCTGAAATTGTTTTCAAAACAAGGACTGGAAAAGTTGTTCAAAAAAATGGAAAATACGGAAGTTGAACTTTCCGGCAACAGCTACCGCATTTACCGCCTCCAAAACGATTACATCAATACCATCGAACCGGTCATCCAATTCCTTCAGCACAAAAACCCGACGCTGGCTTATTCTATTTGCGACCGCAGCTATTTGCCCGAAGCTTCGCGTTTCGAGCAGATCGAAGACCTCGAATGGGCTTTCGGCATGATGGGCATCCAGGACAAAGCCCGACATCTGGCTACTTTGTACCTCGAAGATATTTCTGACCTCATCAAAGAAACCTTCGATCCGCATTTTGGCTTCAGCCGCTACGCGGAAAGGCTGGGGCGGTCGGCATCCAGTTTCGACGAACTCCGTGAATCTCTCCTCACCCCCGAAACGCTGGTTACTTCCATCCTGCTGGAATTGCTCGACAGCAAAATGAAAATGTGGAATCCCGATGTAGTGTGCCTGACCGTTCCCTTTCCGGGAAATCTATACGGCGCCTTGAAGTGCGGTCAGTTTATAAAAAATAATTTTCCAAAAACCAAAGTGGTGATGGGCGGCGGCTATGTCAATACCGAATTGCGGAACCTGGCTGATGAAAGGGTATTTGATTTCGTGGATTACATCTGCCTCGACGATGGCGAAGCGCCGATTATTTGTTTGCTGGAACACCTTTCCGGTAAACGGAAAAAAGAACAATTGAAACGTGTTTTTACATGCACCAAAGGCGTGGTCTGTTATTACAATGGCGCCACTGAACTTGACATCCCGCAGCGCGAAACCGGAACCCCGGATTACAGCGATCTGCCTATCCGGGATTATCTTTCCGTCATCGAGATCGCCAACCCGATGCACCGCCTCTGGAATGATGGGCGCTGGAATAAGCTCACCCTGTCGCATGGTTGCTACTGGGGCAAATGCACCTTCTGCGATGTGACGCTGGATTATATCAAACGATACGAACCGATCACGGCAGCTCTGCTTTGCGACCGCATGGAGGAGATCATCAAACAAACCGGGGAAAATGGTTTTCATTTTGTCGATGAGGCTGCTCCGCCGGCCTTGATGCTCGAACTGGCGCTGGAGATCATCCGCCGCAAACTCACGGTGGTGTGGTGGACGAATATCCGTTTTGAAAAAAGCTTTACGCCCGACCTGTGCAGATTGCTCAAAGCTTCGGGCTGCATTGCGATTTCCGGCGGCCTGGAAGTAGCCTCCGATCGCCTGCTGGCACTGATAAAGAAAGGAGTGACCGTCGCGCAGGTGGCTCGCGTAGCCGATGCCTTTACGGAGGCAGGGATCATGGTTCACGCATACCTGATGTATGGTTTTCCCACGCAAACCGAGCAGGAGACCATCGATTCGCTGGAAATGGTTCGCCAGCTTTTTGAGGTTGGGGTGATCCAATCGGGATTTTGGCACCGCTTTACAATGACTGCTCACAGTCCCGTCGGTGAAAATCCGGAGTTTTATGGTGTAAAACAAACCGGCCCTGAATTCGGCGGTTTTGCAAAAAACGACCTGGAGCACGAAGACCCCAAAGGTTGCAACCACGAGCTTTTCAGCGAAGGGTTGTGTACTTCGCTTTTCAATTACATGCACGGAATATGCCTCGATTTCCAGCTTTCCGAATGGTTTGATTTTGAAACTCCTGCGACGACGGTCCCGGAGGATTACATCGAAAATTGCCTGAACGAAAACCCTGAAAAAAGCCCTCGCCCCAATGCCATTGCGGTTTGGTTGGGGAATATCCCTTTCATTTCTTTTCTCAATGAAGAAACTACCGACGAGCAAAATGCCGGAGACCAGGAAAATATCGCCGAGCTGATCTTCTATTCCAAAAATGAAGAATGGCTGCTGCAGATCGGCCCTGAAGTCGGCCAATGGATTTACGATCTCATCCCAAAACTCATCATCGGGGATCACAAACCCATGACCTTCCAGGAACTCAAAGAAGATTTTAACCGCGCACAATTAGGTGACTTCGATGATTTCCTGCAATCTGACCTTTGGCTGCAACTCCGCGAAAATGGCTTGCTGATTGTTTAGTGCTTCGATAAACTCAGCACCGGGGATGATTGGGGAAATCAGTTTTGAGTGTGAGTGTGAGTATGGAGAAAAGGAAACGGTGAACAGTGAACAGACCACAACTAGAAAATAGCAACTTTTTAACACCGCAACACCACATCGGAGCGAATCCCGCTTTTTCGAGAAAAAGCGGGACGATGAAATCGGGAACACCAACTTGTGCCTGCCCGACAGTCAGGCGGGCTGAGTTTATCGAACCACATTAACAAATCAGCAAATCCGTAAATCAACAAAAAAAGAAGCCACCTATTCAGGCAACTTCTTTCCAGTATTTATTCTCAGAAAAATTTTTCAGGATTCGATGACAGAGGAGTTTAAATCCACATCTGCCCATTGCCATGCTTTTTCAAAACGCTTTTTCACCATAACTGCCTCCGCCGATTTGTTTTGCCCGAGCAGGCTTTTATAAAGTCCTATCAATGCCCATCCGTTTTCTTTAATGTCTTTAAGGTCCTCGCGATAAACCCTTTCAGCGTCTGCATACTTTCCAGCCTTTAGGAATACATCGCCCAAAATATGGCGAACGGAAAAGAACCAATCGGGCGGCTCATTGTAAGCCAGTTGGTCTTCTATGGCAACCGCTTTTTGCAGGAGGTCGATAGCAGTTTGGTAATCTCCCATGCGGTGGGCGATCTCCCCTTCCAGCACATGCTCGGCGATGAAAACGAGGTCAGCAAAATTGTTGATACCGGCCACGGTCATGTCTTTAAGCGTTGTATCCAGTTTGATGGTTTTGATCTTTGATAGGTGACCTTGCGCCTCGTTGAAATCATTCATAGCTGCCGCGGCCATGCCTTGTGCATAGTGCCAGACGGCAGTGGGGTATTGCAATTCAGGATCGGGAGTCGGCTCTTTTTTGATGGCTTCCCAGTTAGCAAATTTTACCATAATATACACCGGGATCATGTAAAAATGCTGCAATGTCACCCAATCGGATTCGTACATCAGGTTGCGGTCAACGACAAAATCCGCCATGTATCGGCTGGCTTCGAGCGCTCGTTTGCCATTTCCTTCCAGCGCAGCGCATGCCGCCAGGAAATGCCAGTTGTGCGGATAGTAAGACATGGGATAAATGCCGGCATCGTGGCAGGTTTCTATATAAGCGCTATCTATCAAAACCGCTCTTTCATTTGCCAAAACACCTTCATGGTAATGCCCGGTGTTGATATACAAATGCGCGGGCATGTGGACCAAATGGCCTGCTCCCGGCACTCTGAACCTCAATCTGTGGGCAACTTCGAGCGCTTTTTCGGGATTTGGGCTGGATTCCATGGCATGCATGTACAAGTGCATGGCTTGCGGATGGTCGGGCATTTTTACCAGGGCGTCTTCGATCAGGGTCAGAATTTCAGGCGTCCAGGGTTGGGGTTCTCCCGATTTTTTAAACATATCCCAGGGGTGGAGATTCATCAGGGATTCGGCAGCCATAGCCTGGATGTCAACATCGTCGGGAAACTTACGAGCCAATTCACGCATGGCATCCGCATAAGCTTCGTAGTACGGCATGGGGTCTTCGTCTGTATTTTTGGGATACCGCAATGACAGCGCTTCGATCAGTCCTTTTTCTTTTGGTGTGGAGTTATACAGGTACATTTTAGCATTGTTGAGCGCTTCGTTGGCAGGGCCGAGAAGCTCCGGACTCATGGGGGCGTTGTAGTTGGGGCCGAGCACATACGCAATGCCCCAGTAACCCATTGCGCATTCGGGGTCAAGCCGGACGACTTCGCGGAATGATCTTGCGGCTTCAGAATGGTTAAAGCCATAATTCAGGATAAAGCCCTGATCGAAATACTTTTGCGCCAATTCCGATTTGGTGGTAACGGGGTAATGATAAACATCGAGGCCATCGTAAAGCGGCGACAGATGCCCGTCGTTGCCGGGTGCGGTGTTGAGGTCGGCGACCGTAGGGCCACACAGGTTGATCGGTGTAGCTGTTGTAGTGTCCGCTTCTTTTGTGCTTTTTGTTGAGGTTTTGCAGGTAAAAAGCAGTAATAGTCCCGGCACTATCCAATACAATAATCTCATGGTTTTGATTTTTTTTTGGTTTTAAGAAAAGGGGTTGTAATGTTTCATTTTAATTACGATGACAAATATCGTCCGGTTTGTCATTATAAATAAGGTAAGTTGAGTAATTGGCGATGGAATTTGAGCGACTGGGGGTGTTTGATTAGTTTTGGAAACCTAACCAAATTCTTCAACGCCGTACTTTCATTGGGAAGATACACCCCAATAGTCTGGAATAAAATTACAGTAACAATTCGATCTTTTTTTATTCAACCGGGTTTTGTTTCGCTTTTGGCAGACAACCTAATCAAAAGAAAAAAATCAAACCCTGCCCTCATAAGATGCCCAGGTCAGTTGCGCTTCGCAGAGTGTGATCTTGAGGTTTCCGGTGAAAATCCCGGCCATGGCTTTTGCAATTTCCTGGTGGATGAAATAAGCCAGAAATTCGGCGGTAGTCAGTTTTCCATTGAAGATTTCCACTTCGTCGAGGTTTTGATAATTCAAGGGAATAAGCACTTGTCTTAAAAGGTTGGAGGCCAGGTCAACATCGATGACCACGTTGTTTTCATCAAGCGTATCGCATTGGTATTCCGCGTCCACGACATAAGATGCTCCGTGGAGATTTTTGGCAGGCCCGAAGGCTTCTTTTTTCAACGAGTGTGCGATCATCAGGTGATCTCTGACTTTTAGCGTGTACATTTAAGCTGGTAGTGTTTAGGTGAGTTAGTGTATTGGTATTGTGGTATTGTGGTATTGTGGTTTTGTGGTATTCCCGATTTCATCGGGATCTTCGCTACGCTTCGATATGGTTTTGTGGTTTTGTGGTTTTGTGGTATTCCCGATTTCATCGTCCCGCTTTTTCGAGAAAAAGCGGGATTCGCTCCGATGTGGTATCTCAAAACTACAATCTAAAGTCTGATGTCTAAAATCTCTTTTATTTGCTTTTGATGTGTTGGTGAAGAATATGTCCCATCAGGTCTTCTTTGGCCTGCAAATAGGCTTTGTTTTCCTTGATTGGAATAGTAACCAAAGGTATGCGGCTGAGCACCCGGATCGAAGAATCTTCAATGGCTTCGATCTTGAGTGGGTTGTTGGTGATCAGGTGGATGGCCTTGATGCCCAGATCGTTCATGATGTCAACAGCGATTCCGTATTGGCGGGCATCCACTTCCAGTCCAAGATGAACATTTGCATCGGCAGTGTTCAATCCTGCATCCTGGAGGTTGTAAGCTTTTAGTTTGTTGATCAGGCCGATCCCACGGCCTTCCTGCCGTAAATACAACACTACTCCGCCTTTGTCTGCCACTACGTGCATGGCTTTATCGAGTTGCTCTCCGCAATCGCATCGCATCGAGCCAAACAAGTCGCCGGTCATGCACTCGGAATGTATCCGCACAAAAACAGGTTTGGCAGGGTTAAAATCTTCATGAACCAGCGCAACATGTGGCATCAGGTCATGCTCGTTGTCGGCAAAGGCGATCATCCTGAAATTGCCCCAATGAGTAGGTATGTTTGCTTCAACTTGTCGTTTCATGTTGCAAAAATAAGAATTATCAAATTGTTCGCGGTTATTAAATTGCCTGGTATCGAAAGTTTCGGGATGACCAAAGCCTTGTGGTCGGCATAACATCGTGAAAAACTACCCACAAAAACATTTGCCTTCCTGAAAAGTTTTGACGAGGGAATTTGAATAATTCCAAATCTACACGGGCACATGCCTGCCTCGGTTTCTTTCACGATCCGCAAACCGCAATTTTTATAAAACCAACACATTTATGGTTGATAAAAATCACCGGCTAAAATGATTTAGGTCAGTTGATCTGCCGGTTTTGGCAGCTACTTTTGTTTTGCAAAAATTGATGATGGGATTATCGCATTACTAACTTAAAAAGTTCTCCATTATGAAATTTTACGAAGCATCGATCGGGACAATAGTCATAAGATTTTTCATACTGATGGCAATTGTTATCCTGGCGGGGTTTATCGGCCAGTGGTGGATTGCATTGTTTGCATTACCTATTTTGCTGAGCGCTATGGCAGGCGTGAGTTTTAAGCCTGACAAAGCAAAATCTGTCAAAAAAGGAGCGATAGGTTTCGATCGCAAAAATGAAGCGGCTTAAGTCTGGCTTACTTTTAAATTTCGCACAGAGATTTAAAAGTAAGAATTGGGTATTAAGGTGTCAAGGGGATGTTTCTCGTTTTGTAGAAGCATCCCTCTTTTTTATGCCTCCACTACCCTACCCCTTTGCGGCTCTCCAGAGAAAATCACCGAGTGGCTGCCCGGCTTTATAATGATCCATGAGGATTTTCGGCAGATCAGGTTTGAGAACTATTTCGGGGTCGAATTTGGCAAAATAATAAAATTGTTTGTTGGCGATGAGGGGTTGCTTTGCTGCGGCATCTTCCAGTTCTTTGGGAAGCCGTTTGTTTTTTTCACCCCGGATTTCACCGAATTTGGCTTTAAAATTTTTGTCGTTGATCAATTTTTCAAATTCGACGGGGTTTGTAGCAATCGCTTCGCGGATATTTTGCAATTCATTTTTCTCCGGCTCGTAAGCGCCACTGTAAACTCGGGCATCTTCTGCGCTGAGTTGGACGTACATACCGGGTGAGGAGCGGTCCTTTCTGCCTGCCCTCGAAACGATAGCGGAAACATGGGTTTTGTATGGCGATTTGTCCTTACTGAACCGCGTATCCCGGTAAATCCTGAATATCGCATCTTTCGGTGTGATGAGTACATTGGGGTCGGTTTTTTGCATTTCAGCGATCAAAGCCCCGACGAAATTTTCAAAGGGTTTTTTAACATGCGTTTCGTATTGCTTTTTATGCTGATTAAACCAATCGCGATCATTGTTGGCGGCTAGTTCTTTTAAAAAGGTTAGGAAATCCTGGGTGAAATAGACCATTGTTTTTAAGATTGAGGGGGGTTAGAAGAACGAAATTGTTGAGCAAGTGCGAGCGGTTTGGAACAAATATAACCAACCTCCCGCTGCTCAACAATTTTCGGAGAAAGAAATCGCAGGATCAATTTTGCGAATGAAGCCCAATTCTATTTCCTTCGGTGTCAAAGAAAAAAGCCATGTAACCGATCTCGTCGGTAATCTTTGTTTTTGGCATGATGACCTTCCCGCCGGCAGTTTCGACCCGGTTCAGTACGGTTGTCAGGTCTTTGCCGCCATTCAGATAAGGCACTGTGCCTCCGGTAGATGGAGTGTAACCTTCTCCTGAACAGAGTGCTCCGCCTACGCCTTCACCTTCCATGGGAAAGAAAGCCATTTTGATACCCATCATTTCACTGGTCTGAAGTTCTTCAGCGTTCAGGATTGTGGAATAAAATTTTTTGGCGCGTTCAAAATCTGAAGCAGGAATTTCAAACCAATTAATTGTGTTAGCCATTGTCGTTTGTTTTTTAGGTTAGAAAATTATTAACTCGGCACAAGTTAAAATAAAACTTTTTGTTTGCAAAACTCCTGATCTTTGAGCTTTGGGTTTTGAAGGGCAATTCAGTTTTGTTTTTCTTATTAAAAATCAATAACTTACAATAAAAAACAAGATGCTTCGAGCTTTAAATCATTTCTTAAAACCGATAGTTTTTTTTTAAAAAAAAATTGTAATAAAGCGGCAATCCGACAAATTAACACTAATTGTTTTAAAAAAAGCGTTGAAAAACCGATCCTGAGTTTTGCAATTTTTTGCCAAAGTTTCGTGGAAAATATCACGTCGAAAAAGATTTTTCACGTTGAAAGTAATTTTAGAAAAATCAAATTGTTTTTGGTGGAACTTACCCTTGCTGATAGCTGTTGAACATTCTTTCAACGATCTGAGATTGCATCAACCCCTAAACCTGAACCCCCAATGATCTACCAAATCAGAACCCTGTTAATCAATTCTTTCAGCGGCCTTTCAAAAGAAATCTGGCTGCTATCGCTGGTTTCTCTCATCAACCGGAGCGGAACGATTGTGATCCTTTTCATGACTATTTACCTGACTTCCGAGTTGAATTTCACCCTCACCCAAGCTGGATTTGCCATGAGTTGTTTCGGATTGGGGTCGGTAGCCGGTTCATTTGCCGGCGGCTGGCTCACTGACCGGATCGGTTATTATTCCACCATGATCTGGTCTTTAGTGGTCAGCGGCGCTTTATTTTTCGTCCTGATGGAAATGAGAACATTTGAGTCCTTTTGTGCAATGGTTTTTGTGGTAAGCGCGGTGGGCGACAGTTTTCGCCCTGCCAACCTGGCTTCCGTGAGCGCATACAGCAAGCCTGAAAACAGGAACCGTTCGCTCTCGTTGATCCGCATGGCAATCAATTTAGGTTTTGCATTCGGTTCGGGTCTTGCCGGTTTGCTGATCGCCTTTGTCGGCTACAAATGGCTGTTTATCATTGACGGGGTGACTTGCATACTTGCGGCAGGATTTATGAAAATAGTGTTGAAAGAAAAGCCGGAAATTGAAGAAAAGGCGGACGCGATCAACCCAAGCATCAAAAACGGATCGGCATACAAGGATTTGGGCTACCTGGCATTTGTATTGCTCTTGCTGCTCAACTCCATCGTTTTTTTCCAGTTGTTTTCTACGATCCCGGTTTTTTACAAATCGCATTATATGCTTTCGGAAGACCAGATCGGTTTGTTCATGCTGCTCAATGGTGTGATCATCGTGATCTTTGAAATGCCGTTGATCTACATCCTGGAGAAGCGATACGACCGGTTGAGCCTCATCATCGCCGGCTTTGCCATGATCGGGGTTTCGTTTTTAGTTTACAACCTGATAAGCGGTTGGTTGGTGGCGATCATCTTGTCGGTTGTCATCATCAGCATTGGGGAGGTGATCAGTTTCCCGTTCAGCAATGCCTTTGCGCTGAGCAGGTCATCTGTCGGAAGGCGCGGTCAGTTCATGGGATTATACACTATGGCATTTTCGACGGCATTCATCATAGCGCCGTTGTTGGGAACGTGGATTGCCGAGCGTTACGGATTTACTTCACTTTGGTATGTCATGTTTGCCATGAGTGCAGCCGCATGTGTCGGGTTTGCCCTTTTGAGATATTCCGAAAAAAAAGAGCGGAACCAATCCGCTGAGTTACCCGAAGTCATTTCTCTGGATTGATGAAAAAAGCCCTGCTTTCCGATTTGGAATGCAGGGCTTTTAAAGTTTTACTAATGCGAATATTCATTATTTCGCATACCTGTCGATAGACAATTTCTAACCAATGCCTTCATACGGCAATAGCATAAACCTAAAAGTAATAATACAGGAAAGCTTTCAATTTTATTGAAAAGCACATTTAATAAAGACCGGAATGCCCCGCAGCGCCTTCAAATTATTTGACTGAAGAAACTGCCGGAAGAACAATCGAAATGACGTTGTTGATTATTCAATATCTTCTCCTTTCTTTCTGGGCAAGTATATTTGAGGCTATAATCAAACCTCCTCCCACGATAAATGCTCCTGTTGCGATGTAAAGAATGAGCATAATTCCCAAGCTGTTTTTGTGAACGGTGTTAATTTTCTCTCATTTCAAATTTTGGATAGGGCTAAATTGAGAAATTTATTATTGATTTCCAATTAATTGTAATTCTTTTTTTGCAAAACACACAAATTCAAATATGAAATAATATGAAGGGCGAAACATTTGCCATTGCTAACTTGATGGGCTTTTATAGTGCTTTCTGGATGTCACAAAACTTAAAGTATTTTTTCTGTTTGACTGAAGCCATGAAACAAAACAACATGTTTATTTAGATTTTTGATCATGAGTGCATTTCTATTTTAAAAAAACCTGCTTCATCGACCTGATTGCTTACAAAAAAAAGCGGCGTTGAACTTTACTTTATTCAACGCCGCTTTTTTTTTGAAGCAGGATCCGCTTCCGGGTTATTTACATTTCTTTCTTGGCGGGGAAGCAAATATTCCGACTTTAAAGAACGCCCCTCCGGCAAGGTCAACCGTAACCTCTGGCAGGGCGGTACCATTAATATCAATTTCATTAAACCGGGTATTGAGATTGTGCGAATAACCTGCCTGCACATTAAACCATATCCAGTTGGTCAGTTGATGTTCGTAAGCAGCGCTGAATTTCAATTCAGATCGCCTCATGAAAAATTCTGATGGCTGGGAAAACAGGCTGGTACTGAAAGCGGCATCGACTTTATCCAGCGAATAGCTTCTACTTTCGTATTCGGGACCGAAAAGAATAAGGCTTCGCGGATTGATATTGTAACGCATTTTAATACTGACTGGAACAATGGCCTCGATACCCCATTTGTCGTTAAATGTCCGGTTGTACAAACCAAAAGGCAAAACCGGTATTGTAGCCACCACGAAGCTGCTTCGGTAAAGCAACCCTACCCCCCATTCAAAATTCTGGTGGGGTTTTATCCCCAGCAACACACCGATGTTGTATTTCAGGTAACGCTCTTCAAACCTGACCAACCCGCTGTAATCTCCGTTGAAGGATACATCGCCCTTGAAGGCCAGGTAATGTTTTTCATCTAATGGTCGCAACATATTCAATGAAAATCGTGTGCTTTTCAAAGACCGGTCATGTACGGCATTCAGAATGCTGATGTTGCCATTACTTTGCCTGCTCACATCGTATTCTTCGAGGTAGTGGGCAAACCCAAGGAGCATGGTGAAGTTGGGTTTGTGGATGATCGGGATTTTGAGTTTGAAGTTGATATGGCGGCTGGAACTCGTTTGCGGTTCGGTTTTTTCAATCCCGGTATTGTAAGGATACACTTTGAAGTTGGGAAGGATGGTGTAATCGAGCAAAACTCCTTTTCCGGGAGATTTTCCGGATACGCCGGGCGAACACAACGATTCGCCAATCGGGCTTAATACAAGATCCTGAGCGGAAATTTGCTGAACCAAAAAACACAGAAAAATGCAGATTGAAAATCTCATCCGAGTTGCTCTCTTTTAAATTTTTGAATGATCTGTGGTAAACAACAAGTAGATTTCAATCTTCGATAATATCTGTTTTTATGAAGTATTATAGACAAATCCAAAGCCATAACGGAAGTCCTCAAATTAGAATTATAAAAAATTAAAAGCTATCGGGATTGTGTAAAAATCAAACCAATTTAAATCAATTTAACAACATTTTAAGACAAGCCTGGATATTTTTTACAGAATCACCGAAATCCGGAGGGCTTTTAATCCTTGTACCCCCTGCATTTTGCCTAGTTTCAGGTCTTCGATCTCACTGTTGATGTACCCTTTTTGAATTAAATGATCGAGGTAGGCTTCGTATTCCAGCTTTTCCCTTTCCTGCGAATACACGATGGCTACCTTGCCTTGCTGTGTGAGCCGCTGTCCGGTTCCTTCGATCAATGCTTTGTCGATCCTTTTTTTCATAATGGCGTAACGGACATTGTAATCACCGTCCACGTCAAACTGTTTTTCATCCAAACGAAAACGAATAGCCAGCGGCGTTCCCTGCACCAAAATCAACTGGGCTGTGCTGAGAGGCATCGGAAGTTCCTTTTTTTGGTTTTCCAGTAGCCGGGTGATCTCACACATGGAGATGAGTTGCCAAAGCCGCATATTCCGAAGGCGGGTTTCATCGAACTTACCTTCTTTGAGCAACGATTGCCCCATGTAAATCTCATATTCCACCCCGTCGGTTTTAAATTTTTGAAAATAATGCGGCAGCAACTGCTGGGTTCTTTTTTCTTCTTTATCGAGGAAATCAGCAATGGTCTTGTTGATCTTTTCCACACTTTTTTCATAGGCCTTTCTCTTGTCGTACACGATCATCAGATCGGGATCGAGGCTTTTGAAATATTTGTCCAACGCTTCGTTTATTTTAAGATGTTTGGTGTTGAGTTGTTCAAAAAACGGGTGGATATCCTGGATGATAAAATCCATAGTTCTGAATTCATCTTCCGAAGAAATACCCTGTTCGATCCGGTTGATCTCGGCATTTACATCCAGCAGATATTTATCAACCAAAGGGAACTGAAGGGTATTTCTGGCGATCTTGAGGATGGAAAGGATCTGTTCCAGGTTGTTCAAAAAATCATCCTGGATCGCCATGTTCCGCGTGTTGGAGGAGCCGACGATATCAGCTTGCCCGTAAAGGGGAAACACATTTTTGAAAACAATCGGAGGCACCGAAGCATTGTCGCCTTCCTTTTCCCGCTTTTTGAGCAAATTGAAAGAGGATTCGATAAACTTCCACTCCACGCTGGGATGCAAGGCCGTGTATTGGTCGCGGATGATGGCTTCGATCTCATTGTCGATCTCTATCCTGCTGCGTTGGATGGCTGTGCGAAACAATGGCCTGATCTCCCTCAACTTCAACGCAGTAAAGCTGTTCAGGTCAAAAGCATTGGGCGAACCCAACTCCAGCAGCCCGATCACCTGGTCGTTCTTTTTCAATAACGGGATCAGGATAATGCTTTTGATGTTTTCCTTGAGCAGGTTTTGTTCGAGGCTGGTTTTGTTTTCCAGGCGGCTAAGGTCTTCGATGATGAGTGGCTCTTTGTATTTGCACACTTTTTCATAAATAGAATCGCTATACTTTTTCGCCAGCAGGTTTTTGATCCTCTTGTTTAAAAAAGAGTGATTCATTTTATACAAATAAGCGCTGCTATTGCTGCCGCCAGGATAATCAATCGCCGCAAGCCCCAGCCTGAGTTCGGGCAGGTTGAAATAATTTCGCAGTTGATCCTGGAGGTTACGTATGTTTTTGCGGGCAACGACAGCGTCTTTGTCGAGCAAAATCCGCTTCAAACGAGACATCGACTCATCGACAGTGACATCGATCAGGTTGATACTGACCAGGCCGTGAAACTCAAAATGTGAAGGTGGAATAAATTCCAGCCAGGTTTCCACATCGTAAATGTTGCTCAGCAAATAATTGATCTGATCGCGGCTCAGTGGCCTCAATGGCTTGATCTTTTTGATCTGAACAAATTGCGTGTTCAATTCGGCTTTGTAATGCCGCACGCCGAGGTCTTTCCCCGAATCCACCGTAAAAATCAGTGGCTCTTCGTAATAGATCCTTTGCCCGTAAAACGAATTCAGGATCATGCAACAAGCCCTGACAATGGTTGAAACGCGAAACAACTCAGACTCGATATTGACCGAAATTTCCACCTTTCTGCGGGCAACCAGTTGTTTGAGCAGAGGCGTAAAATAAAAGCCGGTGATATGAAAAGGTTTACTGGCCAATGCCATTTGCCGGTCGCGGTTGGCCGATGGAAATATCCCGGTGAGCAACATCTCCACGAGGTCTTTGTTTTTTGCAAGCACACTCTCGTTGGTGATCGGCGCGAGAAATTCCAGCGATCCATCCAGCCTTTTAGTGATTTCACGTGCAATGATCACTTCGCCGGCATCGCCGCTGCCCACCTTTCTCTTCCAGTGATTGATCAACGGAACAAAACTGAGCTTCGAGCTAAAAGGAAAATCATCAATCCCCAGCTTTTTCTGGTTCAGTTCAAGGCCGGTAAGTATGCCACCCCTATCCATTTTTTTTCTGAGGATTTTTTTTGTCTGCGTCATGCAGTTCGTTTGCAATTATTTTTTGATTAAAAATTGCTATTATCAAAATATCATGTTGCCGCTTTCGCTGGATTTTATTGACGACACAATGACAAGCCTGCGCTTTTAGCTCCTGCAAAGATCGGCCTTTTTTTGGATGAAACGTTCTCTGTGGTTTGAATTTTAAATTCTATCTTTTTTGGTAAATAAAGGGGATGGTAGGGCATTGTTCCGACAATTGCCGGAACGAGGATGGTAGGGGATATGAGGAAAATCAGGAATAATGAGCTATAAGTTATAGATTAAAAATTATTGGAATAAACCTGACTTGACTTGTCAACCATAACTTTTGACCAATAACTCCTATTTTCTAACACACTACAGACTAAGCATCTTGAACCACAAACCTAAAAAGCATACCCTGCTTTAAAAGTAAAGCGGTCGCCTTCCAGCGAGCGGAACATTTCAAAGTACAGCACAAAAAAGTCAACCGGAGCGATCCAAAGCCCGCCGCCATAAGCATGGTGCCAGGTGTCGGAATTTTCTTCGTCAAGCCAAACGCGGCCATAATCGAAGCCTCCGGCAATTCCCACAGAAAAGGGGATCACCCGGTTTCTGGAATAAAACATCTTCCAGCGGAGATCGAGGTTGTGGTAAAAAGAAGTGCGCCCGCTGAATCGTTCGGAGCGGAAACCTCTCAGATTCGTGTTGCCGCCAAGGATCGGCGCCTGGAAAAATTCAAACTCGCCGAAATTGTGCTGTGTACCGATCCGGGTGGCAAAAACAAGGTTGCTTTTAAAATCGATATTTTGGTAAATGGTCATTTCGCCAAGTATCGGAAAATGGGTCATATCCGTGTCGCGGAGATCGGTTTTTACGCCAGCCGAAGCCTTTAATTTCAACCCACGGGTTGGCATCATCAAACTATTCGGATTGGCAAAATTGAGAGCGAATTCACCGCCGGCGTAATATTTCCGCTCGAAAATGTCGTCGGGCAAGCCATTGGCATCGCTGGTAATGAACCGGCCTGGCGTGTCTTCCACCATGACCATCTCAGCCAGGGGGCCGAGCGTGATACTCCCCCGGTTTGCAGCAAAACCTTTTTTGATCATCGGCTTCAGCGCAGCCATGCTCTGGCGGACGCGGTTGTAATCAAATTCATCCCTTGTAGTTCTGGTATTGATGGTTTCGTTGCCCAAGCCAAAATAGTTCACAACAAACTGCGGCGCCTGGTATTTCGCATCCAACAACAGATCCATTCCGCCAAAGAAGCGAATGAAATCTCCCTGGTACTCAATGCTTGTGGCGCTCGTGGCAAAAGCAAAAGTAGCTTTGAAATTGTGTTTGGCCGAATAAGGCACTTTCTTAAAACCATATTGGGTGTAAACGAGGCTGGCGCCAATAGCCACGCCATCATCCGGGTTGAACCCGATCATCGGAAACGGAACCAGGTAATCGAATTCGTAGTGATGATCTTTCAAGTTAAACATGTTGTTTTCCTGGATATTCGAGCGCAGATCTTTGGTTTCGCCGCTTTTCTTTTTCAGTTCATTGCCGTTTACGGAATCGTAAATTTTCGTTTTTTTACACCACCCGCTCACTTTTGAGTTATCCTCAAATTCATCTTCGTCCAATCCGCCGATAATGCGCACCAAAGGGCCTTTTCTGACCTTCCCTGTTATTTCAAATTTGTCGTCCCCATTCAAACCGTAAAGCCTAATCTCTTTGGTTTCTTTGGTATAAAACACGCGCTGGTAAACGATGGTATCATTCTCCGAACCTTTTTTGTTATTGTAAACCGTTACGCGGGTTTCGTCGTTGTTGAGGCGCTCTACGATGAATTTTTCCTTTTTATTGGTGCCGATCACCTCCACCTCTTTTGTAATAAACTCGTAGTGCTTCCGGGCAGTGTCCATGAGGTGATCCCGGCGATATTTTATATAGCCCGCCAGCTTTTCTCCGGTTTCGTTGTAAACAACTTCCGGCCATGTTTTTAAAGCATTGTCAATAACTTCATCGGTCAGATTTTCCTGGATATGCCTCACTTCCGCCTGCCATTCCTCCCAGGTCAGTTCATTGAGGAATACGCGGTCGAAGTACCGGGCAGCATAAGTTTCCCATTTGATATTTTTCATTTTGGGGGAATATACCTTGAGTTGCTTGGTGGGGGGTGAGGTCATGCTGATGAGCCTTGTCAGAAAGCCATCGTATTTGGCAAAGGGCTGATCGCGGTCGCGGGGGATAGGGCGATAAAAGGTATGGTCGTTGTGTTTGTAAGAAGCCCATCGCCACTGGTCGCCGTGCCTGTCCCAGTCACCGACGATAATATCAAAGAGCCGCGAGCGCACCGTAAAATTCTGGTCGGTTTTGTGTTTGTGGTTTTTCATTATTTTTTCCAAAATATCCGGCGTACCAATGATCTTTTTGGAATTGCCGAGGGAGGCGAGATCCCGCCAGTCATCATCCGGTCTTTCTTCCACGAGATAAACCCCGCTGCCGTAGTCTTCATTTTCCAACCCCAATACCGGCTGCTTGGGTATGTAATACAATTTCGGGTTGGTGTGATAAATGCCAATGGCCGATGCCATGTGAGGGATGGCAAAAGCTGCAAAAGGATGAGTGGACAGGAAGCTGTCTTCCACAAGGTATTGCGAAGCAGCGATTTGATTGAAAGGATACGGGATCAACTTGGAGGCATCCTTTTGCATAGCGCGCATCACCCATTGACGCCCCTCGGAATTTTCAAGCCTCAAGGAACTGGTCTGGTTGCCACCGCCGCGCTTCCCCGTTTCCACGCCCCCCTGGAAGGTGCTCAGATCGAGTACGGGCATATCGTAATCGTAGGTATATAAAGTCCGGTAATGTTTTCCGAGCATCATATTGTGAAACCAGCCTTTTTTTTCAACCGTTGTGTTAAGGATTTTGCGATTGATCGTATCGATGCCCGATTCGTATTCCGAAAAGTCATAAATTTTATCCTCGCTGGGGATAGGGAGTTGGTCTTTTACTTTTTTTCTAAAAACCACCCTACCGTCGGGGTTGCCGCTTTCGGTTGCCCAAAACTGTACCCAGGCCGAGCCGTCTTTGTAAAAATCAAGTTGCGAAAAGCCTTGTTCTTTTTTGTCGGCAAAAGCAAACTGGCTACCCTTTCCCATCCCCACGGGGTTATTTTTCGATCCACCGCCGGATACTACGAAATACTGCTGCTCCGCTTCAATGTACTGCATATTATGGTCATGTCCTGAAACAAAAATGAAACTGCCGTAGAGCTTGGCGGCATGGAGGATTGCGTTGGTCAGTTCTTTGTAATCCGGGTGAGGGCTATCCTGGTTGATACCCAGCATGCCTCTCAGCAAGACATAAATCGACCCCAATCCCGGCAAAGGCACGTAAGCCTTTTTGGCAACGTCGGTCAACGGAAAAATATGAGACCTTGCGGGGTAATATCCTCCATGCGGGCCATAGGTGTATGGCGGATGATGTGTGGCGATGATCACATTTTTATATTTATGCTTTTTCAGCACTTCGGCGAACTGGTAGGCAAACGCTTTTCTGCTCTTGGTTTCACAACCGTCATTGATGCGGGGTTCTTTGTTCCAGTTGGTCAGCCACCATTGCGAATCGATGATGAGGATCGCCAGGCGGTCGTTGACCTCGATCACTTCGGGGCCGCTGCAACCGCCATCCGGCAAAAAGTAATTTTCCCAGTCGTCATCATCTTCGGGGTCTTCGCCGCGCATGACATTGATGCGCTTCTCAATAGTATCCTCCTGGGTTTTTAAGCCCGTCAGCCCGTAATTGTACCAATCGTGGTTGCCGGGAATGAACACAGGATGCCCTTTGTAATCTTTCAGGATATCGATCTGCACCTGGAGCCGGTGGTTGGCCAGTTCATAATCCTTGTTGGCAGGATCGGGCGGCAGCCCGCCCGGATAAATATTATCGCCCAGGAAAATGACGTGGCTGGATTCAGGAGCCGTTTTCAATTTTCTTTCCAGGAGATCAAGCGCCAGCGAACGTTCACCAAGGTTTGAGTCTCCGCAATCTCCGATGAGATAAACCGTATGTTCGGGCTGCTCACCTTCCGGTGGAAGTTGTTGTTCCCAGTCTTTATGTTCACTGATGACTTTATGTTGGAATCGCGCACAGGAATAGCTCAGAATTGCCGGCAATAGCAACAGCAGGATTCGGTTCATGCTTGAAAGTTTGATTTTTGAAAAAAATTCAGCACCGAAGTTATTTAAAGTTATTTGGAAGTAGATGGAAATACCGGTGAAAAAATTATTGGGAATAATTTCAGGGGGGTGTTGGAATGGCTGGTGTGATTGCCGGGCAGCGTTAGGGTTAAAGCCAAATTTCACCAAAATTTGTATTTTTAAGATGCATAGCAATACTAAACTATTGATAAGGTTTAGTAATGCTTTTTGTAAAACCCTCCCGCTAATTAGCGGGATCGGGACAGGCAGATTTTTACGAACACTACGTCGCAGGCCTTCCTGTAGCAGGCAGGCACAGCCTACGCCGAACTGAGATAAACCTACTTTGGAAATTTTCTTTGAACGGTTCTCCCCTCGCGACTCCGATTGTATCGGAGCAGGAGGGAGTTAGAGGGGTTCTCAGATGCGGAAGTTCGCCGGTACTCCCACCCTAAATTCCACTCCGCATGATATTTGCAAAAAAGCGGATATTCGTTTTCCAAAAAAGAATATCCACACTGAATGGACAAAATAACCGAACAAAGCTCCAATTACCATAACCTGGAAAATATGTCGATCCGGGAGCTGCTGGAAAATATCAACAGGGAAGACCAGACCGTGCCGAAAGCCGTAGCCGGCGTGATCCCTGTCATCGAAAAACTGGTGGGCGTCATCGTTCAAAAAATGCAAAACGGTGGGCGGCTGTTTTACGTCGGCGCGGGCACCAGCGGACGGCTCGGCATACTCGATGCTTCGGAATGCCCACCTACCTTCGGTGTGCCCGGCGACTGGGTGATCGGCATCATCGCGGGCGGTGAACCCGCCATCCGCAGCGCCGTAGAAAATGCCGAAGACGACACCGCACAAGCCTGGCATGATCTCCAAAAATATTTTATCAACGATCAGGATGTGGTCATCGGCATCGCGGCTTCCGGCTCAACGCCTTACGTGGTTCAGGCGCTCAGGGATTGCCGCGAACACGGGATTTTCACGGCCTGCATCACCTGCAATTACAACACGCCGCTGGCAGCCAACGCCGACCTTCCCATCGAGATCATCGTTGGCCCCGAATTCGTCACCGGAAGCAGCCGCATGAAGGCCGGCACCGCGCAAAAGCTGATCCTCAACATGATCAGCACCAGCGTGATGATCCGCCTCGGCCGCATCAAAGACAACAAAATGGTGGATATGCAACTGAGCAACCAAAAACTGCTCGAACGCGGTACCCGCATCATTATGAACAGCCTGAAAATTTCCTACGAAGAAGCGCATCAGCTCCTGCGCGAACACGGCAGCGTCCGCAAAGCCATTGAGCATTTTCAGTAATGGGAATTCCGGGAATTCAGAATTTTAAAACCTTTCGGGTAATCTGTCGGACATTGATTTGTACGGTTGCGAAATAAGCGCCCGCAGATAGCGATGAACCGTCGATATTTAAAACGGGCTGACCTTCGTCGAAGCCAGGATTGGAAAGGAGGTTTTGGGCGATAGAAAAGCAATTAAAACTGAGGGCAATGGTTAGCAGGGTTATGATTTTTTCATGTTGATCGTTTTCGTTTTTGATAAAATCTTATTGGCCCACCTGAAAAGACAGGGGATTGGGGTAAATTGGTTGGTGCGGGGTGTGTGGAAGGGAGGATGTAGGTCATTTAATTGCTTTTAACAGTGCCAGTGGGATGATGGCTGCGGCCGGAGGCCTTGGCGATTTTGCACACGACCTTTCAAAGGTCGCGCGAGCGGGTGATCCACTTGGTCACGAACAGATTCGCCACCCAACCACCATTCGCCACTATGCCTACGGAGAAGGCAAAAAAGAACAATAAAAAATAGCCGACGTATCGCATGTTGTGGTTTTTTTAATCAAAACTACCAACTTAAAGCAGCGAACTTCAAACAAAAAATCAACCTTAAAAAGCTGAATTTCAATTTGAATTGTTCTAATATTGCGAACCGAAACTCATTAATAATTGACATGGAAGCTGTAATAAAAACGATCATAGAGGTTGTCTTGCTCGTCGTGGCGATTTACGTGAAATATTTCGATGAAGATCTTTCCAAAAAGATCCAAGGCAACGATGTCATCAACTCTTTTCTGTTTTTCCTGATCTATGTTTTGATCCTCCGGCTCTTGCTGAGTTTTGTAAAAATGCTGTACCTCGGCCCCAGGAAACTCAAAGGGATCGATAGCAGACGAGATAATATCCTCATTGGGTTTAACAATATCTACCGCATCCTGCTGTCGCTGGGTTTGATCATCACGCTATTTGGCTTTTTCGGCATCGATATCCGCACGCTGCTCACCTCGCTCAGTATCGTGGCGGCTGCCTTCGCCATCATTTCCAAAGAGTTTATCAACGACCTCATCATCGGGGTGTACAACAGTTTTGCTAAAGATTTTGAGATCGACGACTATGTAAAGATCGACGGGCAAAAAGGTAAAATCCTCGAGATCGGCCTGCTCAAACTCAAGCTCCTCAACGACGATGATGTGGTGGTGTTTGTGCCAAACAGCAAGGTCTATTCCAATGAGATCGTCAACTACACCCAACGGGACATCCGCTTGATGAGCGTCGATTTCCAAATGGATATCCGCTACGTGAAAAGCATTGAACTACTCGAAGCTGAACTGAAAAAATCCCTCGAAATTTTCTCTGAGTTCATCGTCGGAAATTCTTACAACCTGAAGATCGTGGAAATGAAAAAAGATTACATCGACTTCAAATTTCAATATTCCCTCATCCAAATGGACAGGGATCTTCAGATCAGCATTCGCAAAAAAACCGTTCGCAAAATTTTCAGTTATATTACGGAAAGGTCATTGGTTTGAATATCCTTTTATAAATGTTAAAAAGTTTATTGTTACGAGTTGCAAGTTCTAAAATCTGAAATCACGCCACAATCGGCCTGTCTGCCGAAATATACAGGCAGGCACAAGTTCTGAAAACTCGAAAATTCATCACAAAAGTTAACGAACATGGAAAAACTAACATGCATTTGGATCGATTTTAAAAAATCAAAAATCGTTACGCTCTCCGGCGATCAGAAAACCCTGAAAACCATAAACTCCGGGATCAATACCCGCGAAAGAGTCCCCGGTGAATCGAAAACCTTCGGAAGATTCGGCGAGCAATATCTCGATAATGAAAAAACGAAAGAGCAAAAAATAAAAAAGCAAACAAAAGAATTTATCAGGCTGGTGATGCAGGAAATTGCGGATTGTGAAGCTATCGTCATCTTTGGCCCTGCCAACATGAAACATGAACTCGAAAAGGAAATCAAAGCCGACCACTCCCTTGCTCCCAAGCTCAAAGGCGTTGTCCCTGCCGATAGCATGACCGACAACCAAACCTCCGCCTGGGTACTCGATTATTTCAAACATCCACCTCCCTCCTCAACCTTGAAGGTTTGAGAAACCTTCAAGGTTGAGGTTCTGGATTTCTTTTCTGAGTGTAATTTAACTTACGGGGTCACTTCAAGTGCCCCCGTAAGTTCTTAATCCTGTTGAAACCGATTAAGTCATACTAATTGGAGTCCGAAAAAGTCGTATTAACT
>CAZKDA010000061.1:1485-22759 GCA_964551455.1 uncultured Saprospiraceae bacterium | reverse complement strand
AATAAAAAAGGTGTCCCGCTGATCGCGCTGATCCACGCAGAATGGATTTTTTTTTTCAACAGGATGTTCGAGCATTTAAGCTTTTCCCAATCTGCGAAAATCCGCGTTATCTGCGGGAAATAAAAAAGGTGTCCCGCTGATCGCGCTGATCCACGCAGAATGGATTTTTTTTTCAACAGGATGTTCGAGCATTTAAGCTTCCCAATCTGCGGGAAATAAAAAATGTGTCCCGCTGAACTTGTGAGGCCACAGGCGTTATCCACGCAGAATGATTTTTTTTTAACAGGATGTCCGTGCGTTTAACCTATTTTTACCAAAAGAAACTCTTGAAAATAAAAAAAATAACAATCTTCCACATCACGACATCCAAAATGCCTGGAAAAAATCATCCCCAGCAACCTACGCATTAACATTACCATGAAAGAAGACCTCAGCCCGAAACTCTTTACGCTCATCCGGCAGGGTATCAGCCGGGAGCAGATCGTCAAGGATATTATGTCAGGTATCATCGTTGGGATCGTTGCGCTCCCTTTGGCCATTGCGTTTGCTATCGCATCGGGGGTATCGCCTGAAAAAGGACTGATCACCGCCATCATCGCCGGGTTGCTCATTTCCACATTTGGGGGGAGCAGGGTTCAGATCGGCGGTCCGACCGGAGCGTTTATCGTCATCGTGTATGCAATCGTCCAGGAGCATGGCGTGAACGGCCTGATCATCGCAACATTCATGGCAGGATTTATCATCATCGGCTTGGGTGTATTGCGGCTGGGCAATCTGTTGAAATTCATTCCATATCCGCTGATCGTCGGGTTTACCAGCGGCATCGCCCTCATCATTTTTTCATCGCAGATCAATGATTTTTTCGGTTTGTCTATTGAAGATCTCCCGGCAGACTTCATCGACAAGTGGCATGTTTACATCAATAACTTCAGCCATATCAACTGGATCGCTGCAGGCATTGCGCTTGCAACGATCTTAATCACTTTTAACTTCCAAAGGATCACCACAAAGGTTCCAGGCTCAATCGTTGCCATTCTGTTGAGCATTGTTGTTGTAAAATATTTTGAATTACCCGTCGATACCATCGAAAGCAGGTTTGGTGAAATTCCCAATACTTTTGCGCTTCCCGTGGTTCCGCATGTCGATTTTGGCACAATAAAAGCGCTGATCCAGCCGGCATTTGCCATCGCATTGCTGGGAGCTATCGAATCGCTGCTCTCTGCTGTGGTGGCTGACGGAATGATCGGAGGCAGGCACCGCCCCAATGCAGAGCTTATCGCGCAGGGAACAGCCAATATTTTTTCAGCCCTATTTGGAGGAATTCCGGCTACAGGAGCCATTGCCCGCACCGCTACCAACGTAAAGAACGGAGGCAGAACGCCGATTTCCGGTATCGTACACGCAATTGTTTTGCTGCTTATCATGCTGCTTCTGGCGCCGTTTGCCAGACTGATCCCAATGGCTTGCCTTGCCGGTATCCTTGTCGTGGTCGCTTATCACATGAGCGAGTGGAAGCAATTCGTTTCTTTGTTAAAAGGAAAACGCGGCGACATTATCATTCTGCTTGTCACTTTCTTCCTTACCGTCATTTTCGATCTGGTCATTGCCATTGAGATCGGGATCGTGCTGTCGAGTTTTATCCTGATGAAACGCATGAGCGAAGCCATCAGTATTTCCCCGATTCCCGTGAAAAAGGATTCAGATGAACAACATGAGGAACTGACTTTCGATGAAGAATTATCAAAGCTGCCAGCCGGATTGGTCATGTTTGAAATTGAGGGGCCTTTGTTTTTTGGCGCTTCCCAGTTTTTTGAAGATACGATCACGCGCATAGGTTACAACCCTAAAGTGCTGGTTTTGCGGATGCGATACGTCTCTTTCATCGATGCAACCGGTGTTCACCGCCTCAAGCAGGTGATAAAAAATTTCAGGTCGAAAAATGTTAAGGTCATTCTTTCGGGTTTAAAACCACAGGTTCGATCGGATCTGGAAAAAGCAGATATTTATTCAGTCATCGACAAAAGCAACCTTTTTGATAATATCGACGATGCCCTGAAAAGAGCTATGGAGATGGTGGATTGAAATTGAAAGCATTTCGTTGACCTGAATATTTTTGTGATATTTTCTTCGGCTTTGTCATTACAGAAATGAAAGATGAATGGCAATAATTTGTTAATTATGATCTTTTTCGGTTGTATGTTTTTGAAATTGAAAACGTTATAGTTCCAACCATTCTAATTCGTTTTATTTTTACACCATGAAGAATTTTTCCTTTGCCATTATCATCGCGGCGGCAGTATTTTCATGGTTCAACTTTTCACCGATCAAAAAGTCGCATCAAAGCGCGGCGCAGAAAATCACAAAGGCTTATCTGGAGGATTTCAACCTTTTCCGCAAGGAAGTAACCAGTCTGGCCAACCTCGCTGATTCCACAGATGATTTAACACTGTTACGCCAACAAATTGCCGAAACCCGGTTTGCCTACAAACGGATCGAATTTTTCTTTGACTACCTCCTTACTCCTTACAATTACCTTTATATCAATGGCGCTCCGCTGCCCAAATTGGATGCCGAAACATACGATTCCATTATTCCGCCCAATGGCTTGCAAACCCTGGATGAGTTGATTTTCAGCGATGAGGCTCCGTTGCAACTTATTGAGATTAAGCGGCTTTCAGCCGAACTACAACAGGCGGTAGAGGCAATCACAGCCACTCATCTGCAAACCAGGTTGTCTGACCGCCAGGTTTTCGAAGCCTTGCGTTCTGGGATTGTCCGGGTATTTTCGCTGGGGCTGAGCGGATTCGATACGCCAGGCTCAGGCAACGCGATCCCCGAAGCAGCCGTCAGTATGCAGGGTATGGAAAAGGCTTTTTTGTTTTATAATAAAAATATGAAGCCGGAAGCCCGATACGTTTTTCAGGAAATTCAAACCCTGTTTGAGTTGGCGCAAGAAATACTGGCCGCAAATCCAGGCTTTGATTCCTTTGACCGCTTGGCGTTTTTAAAACAGGTCATCAATCCGTTTTATGGAAAATTGCTGGAATTTCAGCGACTCATCGGTGTTCCGGCAGAGCAGTATAAAAACCATGCACAGGATTATAATGCGGTGAATCTGTTCAGCGAAGATTTTTTAAGAACGTCGTACTTTTCGGAATTTTCATTCCGCCCGCTTTTCGATCCGGCAGCCATTGAATTGGGGAAGATCTTGTTTTACGATCCTATTTTGTCGAAAGACATGAAAATGTCCTGCGCCTCCTGCCACGACCCTTCGAAGGCATTTACCGACGGATTGCCAAAAAGCAAAACCAACCACGAAGAAAGGTTTACCAACCGGAATGCGCCAACGCTGATCGATGCCGGCTATACTTCTCGGTATTTCTGGGATATGCGCGAATACACCCTGGAGCGGCAGGTCGCGCATGTGGTCAACGATTCGCTGGAGTTCAATATCGGGTTTGATGAGATTGCAGACCGATTGTATCAAAGCGCTGAATATGTGTTTATGTTTGAAAATTTGTACGGAGAAACTGCGAAGAAAGCTATTTACAGCCGAACGATCAGCAATGCCGTCGCCGCTTATGTCAACTCATTGAAATCCTTCGACAGCGAATTCGACCGCTTTGTGCGGAATGAACAGGATTCCCTGCCTCATGCGGCGATCCGGGGGTTCAACCTTTTTATGGGAAAAGCGGCCTGCGGCACCTGCCATTTTGTGCCGGTCTTCAACGGCTCGGTACCGCCGTTTTATACGGATGCAGAGTCGGAAGTTTTAGGAATAACTCTGGGTTTCGATACCCTGAATCCTAAAAAAGACCCCGATCCGGGAAGGCTCCAAAATGGTTTAAAAAAAGAAGCGGCGGCGCATTTTGAAAACTCTTTCAAAACCGTTACTGTGAGGAATAGCGCTTTGACTGCGCCATATATGCACAACGGCTTGTTCAAAACCCTCGAAGAAGTCATGGAATTTTACAACCGCGGCGGAGGCGCCGGACTGGGACTGGATATTGAAAACCAAACGCTTTCTGATGCTCCGCTCAATCTTTCGGAAAATGAAAAAAACGACATCATTGCATTCCTGCACACCCTCACCGACACCACCGGACTGACAAACGCAAATGTGGTTTTGCCGCTTTTTGAAAATCGCCCGGAGTGGAATGAGCGGGGATATTAGTGAACGGGAGGCGGGAGTGTGAGTGTGAGTGTGAGTGTGGAGGAAGTGAAACGGGAGGCGAGGAACGGGGAACCGATAAGGTTTGACGGGGATTTTGAAAAACGATATAGCGATATTTTCCATGCCCTTTTCTCCGGCGAAGCCACGAAAGAACGACAATTTCCAAGATTACAAAAAACTAAGGGGACCAGGTCTTTTTTTATTTTAAAGGCTGTCGGATGATCGTTTTCAATTTTTCCACAGGCGTTTTGCGGGGGTTGTTCAGATAAATTTCGTGGTGAAAGCCGTTTAAACTCAGATTGTTTTTATGGATAAAACCATGGAGTAAGTCGATCGTGGGTTGCTCTTCGGAATAAGCGCCGACATGAAGTATCTGAGCGCATTTTCCTTCACAGAGTTGTTCAAATGAAACGGCATTTAACAAAGGGATTTTCTTCTTTTTCAACGTTTCTGCCAAAGCCGTTTTAAATAATAATTCATCAACAAAATCAGGCATTCGTATCATCAGTTTCCAATACCAGTCATGCTTTGGTACTTTGGAAGCAGGCACATTGCCTTTGGTCCACCATAATGCTTCGAGAGGAGGCACGCCAAAATCATTGCCTTTCATTTTGCACAATTTTTTGATACCATAAGCAAGCGGGAAGAGCGCTTTGGCTGCATGTTGAAATTCAATGCCGCCTGGTTCTCCTTTGCACTGTATTATCAAAAACGGAATAGGGTCAAAGCAACACAATTCAGGTATTTGTTTTGCCGAGTAATAACTTTTATAAGCTTTTTTGAAATCGAGTTTTGCCACTTCTGTTTTTACGATTTTACGATATTTTTATTGACAATTTTGCCTTTTGAGGTAGTGATCCTCAATAGGTAACTGCCATCAGGTAATCCGTTTAAAGCAATAATATACGGCTCCTGGTTTACATTTTCTGCAAAAGTTACGCTCTTCATGGTCTTTCCATCAACAGTGACAAAATCGATTTTTGCGATCGTTTCATTTTGCGAACGGAAGGTAATGTTCAGAACTTCGTTAGCAGGATTGGGAAAAACCTTGAACATAGAATCCAGGCTTTGTGAGTCCATGGTTTGCGAAGCGCTTGTCAGGCCAGAGATCATCCTGATCTTTCCATTGCCCGAATCGGTAAAATACAAAGTATCGCCGGTAAGTGAAGGATGCGTGGCAATCGGAATATATAAAAGCGCTTCACTGACTGAACCATTTTGGTCGCCAGCCAGCATTTCGGTTCCGGCAAAAACAGTAAACCCGAAGCCGGAAGTATCCACTTCATATATACAATGGCGGAAGGAAGGCACATACAGTTTTCCGTGACTATACGACAAAAACCCCAAGCTGTAAGGATTGGCAGTGGGAAGAGTAGCTAATGTGGTTTTTGCTCCAGTAGCCGGGTCGATCCTGATGACCAAAGCATTCAGCAGGTTGCAGGTGTAAAACATTCCGTTTTCGTCCCTGGCCAGCGCCAGATTGTAGCTTAGGGGGCTGCCCGACGCCAGGGTTTGAGTTGTTTTATCCGGGTTGACTTTCGTCAGTCGTCCCAAGGCATTTTGGGTGACAAACCATGTGCCGTCGGGATCGAGGATGATGGCCGTAGGATAAGGCATATAAATGCTGTCAAGCCTGTTGCCGTTGTGGTCATATTTGAAAACGAAGGCATCCGGCCCCCATTCGCCGGCAATCCATATTATGGTGTCGTTTATTCCAAACTGGCCTAACGTGTGGTTTTCGATGATAACATCAGTTATGGTTCCTTCGGTCGATATCTTTGCCAGGCGGTGTTCGTTGGAAGATAAACTTACGCGGTAGTTGACCCAGACATTTCCGAAACGATCAACTTCAAGATCGTCAGGGTTTGGAATGGAAACAAAATCGGACACGGTTTGTGCTGTTGCGTATGCTGCAATGAGCAATGACAAGAGAAAAAATTTCGCTTTCATTTGTAAACGGGTTGCTTTTTTAAAATAAGTTGGAATATTCCAGACGGGCATTTTTTTAGGTTTAAAAATTTTCAAAATCGGATGATATTTCGTACTTATTAATTTTGGATAATCACTTTTTTTATTTCATAAAAAGCCGCACCCGTTATCCTAAGAAAATAGTAACCTCCCGGAACATGCGAAGTATTCAACACCACGGAATATCCGGAATTGACAAATGGATCGATGTTTATTTTTTGGCCAAGTTGGTTGTACAATTCAATGTTGAGGTTATGAATTGGCGGGTTGTCATATTCGATATTGATGATACTTTTTGCAGGATTTGGAAATATCCTGACAGAAGATATTTCCGGTTCGTTTACATCAACCAATAAAGCTTCTTGCAGGGCATTCAGCAAAACCGCTGCAACAGGCCCGCGCGGAGCATTGTTTCTGTTGATTGAAATGGTAAGCGTGATGCTGTCGGGTTCATTGTGTATGGTGAGTTGTGTAAAGCCATTGATATCACCTGCATGACCGAAATAGGTGTTTCCTGCAAAATTGTATCGCATCAACCCAAAACCGTAACCATTACAACCATTTCCGAGATTAATGTCGGTACAGGTTTTCATCAGGTTGAGGGTAGAATCGTGCAGGATACCTCCGGAAAAGAGCAGTCGATTGAACTTCGCCACATCTTGCGGACTGGATACCATTGCTCCCGAAGTAAATGCCATACTTTCAAAACAATCGGTAAGGATCGGGGCTGCATCCGAGGTAAACGGACCGGATGAGGAGGTAAAACTTGTCCACCCTTTTGTAATATTTCCTGTAACGGTATCGAAAGGTAGAAAGAAGGTTTTGTCGAGTTGTAGAGGAGCCGAAATCCGCGATTCAAGTTCTTCGGCAAATGATTTTCCGGTGATGGCCTCAATGATCATTCCCAGCAGGATGTAATTTGTGTTGGAATAACTAAACCCCGCGTTTTGGTTGAACAAGGGATTATTGTTGTAAGTCAGCAATACGTCTATGGGTTCCCAGATTGTATTTGGGTTAAAATACCAGTTGTTGGTAGCTGCTGAGTTTGCAAACACATCGTACAACCCGCTTCTGTGATTCAGCAGGTAGCGGATCTTTGTGGATTCCGGTACCGTTGGGATAGGAGGGAGGTACATGCCCACATTGTCTTCAAGGCTGAGCAGGTTTTCCTCATACATTTGAAAAATAATTGTCGCAACAAACATCTTAGTTACGCTGGCCTGGTAAAATAGATGAGAAGTGTTCATCGGTTCGGATGTGTAAATGTCAGACAAGCCCGATACGCCGTTCCAGTATTTGTTTTCAGGCAATAAAAGCGTTGCAGCGATTCCAGGTAAATTGAAAGCTGTGAGGCAACTGTCTAACTTGTGCTGTAAAATGGAAGCTTGTTCCGGATTAACGGGAGTTTGAGCAATGGTTGGAAAGTTCAGGCAAAGCGCAAAAACAATGGATGTAATTTTTAACTTCATAAAATTGTATTTTAATAGAAATAAAAGAACAAATTACCATGCTTTGGTGGGTTGGATTTGTCAAATCCTGCTAATTTCGATTCCTCCCCCGCAACTTTTTTTATGCCCGATGTGTGGGAATAAGCCCTGCGCCATACGTTTTTTTTAATTCCGTCATTTTGATATCCTTTCTTTTTCTGCATCAGAAGCGGTTTTGTTCCGTTGTCCGGTTTTTACACTTTGGCTTCCAAAATTGTAAGAAAAAGTAAGCATCAACCTCCGGGAGGTATATCTGGGGTGAAAAGTAAGCGACACGTTTTGATAATCAACATATCCGTATAAAAATGAAGTCAAAAATATATCGGACAAGTTAAGTTTAACACTTGCTTTATCATGCAGGAAGGTTTTCTGAATGGCTGCATTGATTGAAAAGCGGTGGTTTCTTCCTACGATAATACCTTCCACAAAGGGGCTCATGTACCAACCTGACAGCTCAATTCCCCATTTTCCGGGCAAAGAAAAATTGTTGGAAATGCTCATATAATACATCCAGCGCGATGCGCTTAACTGGCCACCCAGGAGGTCATTATCGTTGAAATGTTTATGAAAGAGGATCATTTGGGCATTGATGTGCCAAACCTTTTTAATGCTTTGAGCAAGATATGCGGTGGCAGAAAAATTGTCGGCAAACCGGAGGTTGGTTTCAATGGTTCGGGTGATTTTTGTGGAGTCGTCGGGTATGGTTAGCTCTGAAATCAGCCTATCGGTATGTGCGAAGTTGAAATTGATGGAGTAAGTTTTAAAGTGATACCCAAGGTCAACTGTATTTGTAAATTGCGGTTGCAAATGAGGGTTTCCTGTGGCATAAGAAAAGGGGTCGAGCACAATAATAAAAGGGTTCAGTTGGTCGTATCGAGGCCTGTCGATCCTTCTGGCGTAAGAAAATTTGAGGGTATTGGTCTCGTTGATTTTATAAGCTGAAAAAACCGTAGGAAATAGCGAGAGGTAATTGCGATTTACAGTGTTGTTTATCGTAATCGATTCTCCGCGGGTATGGGTATGCTCCGCTCTCAGCCCCAATTGGACTGAAAATTTTGAAAAGCCTTTCCGGAGCATTCCATAAAAAGCATTGATATTTTCACGGTAAACAAAATGATTGCTTTTGGTAGTGTCAAGTGTCCAGTTGTTGTTGATAAACTCATTAAATGCGAGTTCGCTGTCGATAGTTACAAAACCTGATTTGAGGCCGAGTTCAAGTTTGGTTTTTTCGCCGACAGGCAGCTCATAATCGATTTTTCCGGCAATTACGCTGAGTGTTGAAGTGTTCGTACCGTTTTGTAAAAGATCGGCAAAAGGCATCAGGGAGGTATCGAAAAAAGTAGCGTCAAAATTTTGTTCGGAACGAAAATCATAGTGGAGGTAATCGGCGTCAAAAGTGAGTGTGTGCCCCTTTTCATTGAAACGATGCTTTAGGTTAAGGTTTGTGTTTACGTTGGTTCTTGGATTGAATTGTTTGGCCAATTGCAGGATGGAAAAGCCTGTTTCGGGCGCCATTGGATCAACTATGGCTTCGGTGGCGTTTGTACCGTTTATTTTCAGCCGAAAGAAATTGGCATCGATGCCAACTCCCAAAGTAGTTTTGCCAGAAATATGAAAATCAATCCCGGACTTCAGGTTAATGTTTTCAGCATTCTGGTTTCGTTTCATTTGCTGGTCAAAAATGCTTTCCACATTATCAAAATGAAAAGACCTGTTGATGTTGTTTTCAGAATAAAAACCATCTCTCAACAACGAAACTGCTGAATAGTAAAAGACCTTTTTTGCGCGGTGGTTGAGCGATGCGGTGATTGAGTTTCTGAACAGATCGTCTCTTGAACGGGGGATAAAACCTTTCCCTGCGGCTGCGCTGATACTGCCTTTCGTTCCCTGCGATTTGTCTTTTCTTAGCATGATATTGATGATACCTGCATTCCCTGCGGCGTCATATTTTGAGGAGGGGATCGTGATGATCTCAATGCTGCTGATCTGCTCTGCGTTCAAGGCATTCAGGTATTGCATCAGATCCGTTCCTGACATATAGCTTTGCCTGCCATTGATATAAATGACCACACCTGATTTGTTCATCATGCGAATAGTTTCGCTTTGGCGGTCAACGGTAATACCAGGGGATTTTTCCAAAAGCTCCAGTGCAGTATTTCCAGCTGCTGCCGGGCTGTTTTCAACATTCACCACCAGCTTGTCCAAATGTTGTTCTATAAAAGGTTTGGCGGCTACTACGGTTATTTCACCCAAAGTAGCAGCCGATGATTTTAATTCAACATTTAAAACTCCGCCGCTTTCGGAGATTGGAGGGGAGTGGTAGGTTTCAAACCCCAAACACTGAATTTTGATCCTGTAATTTTCGGAAGTATCCATAAGAATTGTAAAATAGCCGGTTGAATCTGTAATCGTTCCTTTGATAAAAGTGGAATCGATATGCCGGATCGCCAAAACGTTGGCAAAAGAAACAGGGTTTTGTTGCTCATCTTTCACAAGTCCTTCAATTTGGAAAACAGTTGAGATCTGTGCAATAGAAATGCTGCTGATCAAGAGCGAAATCATAACCACGAGCAGTTGGTGGGCATAAAAATTTTTCATACCACAAAAATGCCCGCATTCCGGCAAGGCTATTTGTCAAATTCTGCTAATTTGCCTTTGGCTATCTCCGAAGGGGTAAGGCCATAATGTTTTTTGAAGGCTTTACTGAAGCTATGAACGTCGGCGAATCCGGTTTCGATTGAGGCTTCAGTCACTGAATAGTTGCCAGTAAGCAAAAGGTTCATGGCACTGAAAAGCCGTTTTTGAATGAGAAACTGCCAGGGTGTCACACCAAATGTTTTTTTGAAAAGCCGGAAAAAATGGAATTCTGAAAGCATGGCATATTCGGCTGCTTTGCCGATGGTGATCTCTTCGCCGAGGTGATTTTCCAAAAAATCTTTTCCCCTCGTCAGTTTGCGAAAAAGCTCTTTCCTGGTATTGTGTTTTATTGCATTGATGCTGTAAAGCTGGGCAATTATCGCCTGGTGGTCTTGTACTATATGCTCTGCCAGAGTGAAGTAAAAGTCATTGTCGAGGTAATAATTTTGGAATGGATCATTGTTCAGTTTGCTGCCCAAAAAGTTGAGAAAGCTACCCAATTGTGTGTGGTGAGAGCGATATTTATTTTCCAAAAATGATTCACCGCAGAAAAAATCATGAGGAGAAATGGCTGGTTGCGCATTTCCGGGCATTACAAAACTGCCAAATGCTTCTGACATTAAACTCAACGACAAGTCTATGCAAATTCCTTTCACCTGGCTTTTGCTTTCAATTTCAATTTTTCCTTCGCAATGAGTATTGGCAAGCAGGTATTCTCCGCTCCTGATGTCGTACCAGTTACCATTGATTTTATAATGCTCGCAGCCTTCAATTACGTACTTGATTGAAAAGCTCCGGAAAGTAAGCTGTTCCGACAAATCGTTGAGTATAGAAAAATTCGTCATGTTCTCACTTTTGGGCAAGTTGTTGAACTGACTTATTTTACCTTGTTGGATCAGACAATACATGGTTCCAAATTTATTGCCTGATGGTTTTAAAGCGCATAAATTTTTGACCAAATGCTGTTAATCGTGGTCTAATGTGATTGTATGCAGGATTTTGGGCTTATTGGGAATGCGCAAGGATATTACAAGACAAGACCTGCTATGCGATAAAATCCAACTTGCTTCACATCCTCCTGCCGATACTCGCCTTGAGTTTTCTTTTATAATCTTCCTGGAGCCAGTCTTTGAAGTTTTGGGTGCTTTTGGAAATGTGGTAGCAGTAGCGCCGGACCCTGTCAGCGATATCGGCGTCGAGGAGACGGATGAGGGAAAGGGCTTTCACGAAATTTTCGCTGTTTTCGATCACGATCTGCGTATGCTGTTCTATGGATTGATCCAGGGCTGTTGAGGTTTTCAGGCCTTTGGCGATTGCTTCCTTGCATGCTTTTTCGATGTCGAAGTCAACATTTTTCGAATTTCCGAATATTTTCCTTACATCATCCGGCATCGTGTATTTGAAACGCATTTCAATAGCTTCATCGGAAACAATATTTTCAAGGTAGAAATCCGGGTAACGGAAGATCTTCTGCCAGTCAACCGGAGCCGACCACAGCCCGAACCGGGCTGCATTGTTGCCCAGGTCGATCACATCGAAGGTAGATTTTCCGGGGATGATGCGCGAGCCTCTTCCGATCATTTGAAAATACAAGCTGAGTGAGCGAGTGGCGCGGTTGAGGATGATGGTTTCGATAGTCGGTTCGTCAAAGCCGGTGGTAAGTATTCCGACGGAAGTGAGGATAGCGTCCGGTTTCTTTTTGAACCAATCAAGGATGTCTTTTCGTTGCTGCCCGGTGTGCGAATTGTCGAGGTGCCTGATCTCGTATCCTGCGTCGATAAAGGATTCGTAAACATGTACTGATGTATTGATGCCGGCGTTGAAGATCAGCGTTTTTTTTCCTTTGGCTTTTTCTTCGTAGGCCTGTATCAATTTTTGTTGCATGAAGGAACTGGAATACAGGATTTCCGAAGACTTTACGGAGTAATCGCCGTTGACGCCGATCTTGAGCGAACCCAACCGGACGTCGTAGGTGTATGTGATCGCCTCGGCCAGGAAGTTGTTGTCGATGAGGTATTGGATAGGGCTTCCCACGATCAATTCTTTGTAGGTATCGTTCATCGGCAGATTGACATTGGAGCTGAGGGGGGTAGCCGTTACGCCGAGTATGAAACATTTTTCAAAAAAAGTAAACAGCTTTCGGAAAGAGTTGTAATGCGCCTCGTCGATGACCACCAGCCCAATGTTGTCCAGCGAGATCATATCGTCATTGAGGCGGTTGTTGAGGGTTTCCACCATAGCTACAAAACACATAAACTCATGCTGGTCGGGCAGGGATTTGACCAAACTACTGATGACTTTGTTTTTTACGCCGAACTCGGAGAGCATATCGGAAGTCTGCCGGCTCAATTCGATCCGGTGGGTGAGTATCAGCACTTTTTTCCCGGTATCCCGGATGTATTGCCGGGCTATTTCCGAGAAGACGACCGTTTTGCCGCCTCCAGTAGGAAGTTGGTAGAGGAGATTGTAATCACTGGAGCAGTTTTTAAACCGTTCAAATATCTGGTTCAAATCCTCTTGCTGGTAATCGTAAAGTTGTTTCCCTGTTTCAATTTTCTCCATAACACTGGCCGCAATGAACGGTATAAGGGGGGATTATTAATTTGCTAATTTGGTAATTTGCTAATTTGTGGAGTTGGAAAGTTGCTAGTTCTAATAACACATTAACACATCAGCACATCAGCACATCAGCACATCAGCACATTAGCACATTAGCACATTAGCACATTAGCACATTAGCACATCAGCACATCACCACACCACCACACCACCACACCACCACACCACCACAACCATTTCCCCTATAAAGCCGAACACTTTTGTTTTTTTTATAATAGAAAAATCCCGCAAAAATAATGACATTTTCCCGTTGGAAGGCATGCCGGGACAAATAGTTTTCGGAAAACCTTGATCAGGCAAGATTCGGGGCGGAAAACCGGAACCTTGAGTAAGAAATGAAATTGTGAAAAAACAGGAGATCGGGCGGATGCTCAAAAATAGAAATTGTGGAAGGATATCGGTTTTTTCGTCTGCGCGTTCCCGTGCGAGGGGAATTCGGCACACCTTCGGAGATCGCTATTCCTCTTCTGCTGCTACGTCATCTTCGATATCGAGATCGTATTTATCCTCGTACTCCACCTTCACTTCATCTTTGAGGATGCCGAATTTATCGTAATCATCGTCGTCTTCGATGATTTCAATGGCTTCAGAAACTGTCATGCGGATGAGATAGTATTTGTCAGCAGTTTCAAAAGGCAGGGCGCTTACAAGTTTTCCTTCTTTGTTGGAGAATTTGATCAGGTGTTTTTCAAAACCACGGGGGTAATGAAGTTTGATCTGTTCCTGGATAGTCGGCTCCAACTTTTCATAATCCTTAATGATTCTTGGCTTGTTCATTGACCTGGTTGTAATTTTTTTTAAAATTTGAGTTTTGTGTTGATAAATACAAATTTCTGTTTCTGTTTTCCCAAATGAATTTTATGAATTCAATATTACTATTTTAGGTTATTTCTGTCAAAGTTTTTTTTTTAAAGAATAGAAAAACCTAAGTCCACAATTGGGCGCAAAAATAAAATAATCTTAATATTTTTTTTCACGATCTTTTTATTTGCAAAAAACCTGCTACAATTGAAGGCCGTTCGTGGAATATTTCAATTGGACTTTCCCCAACCCGGGTTATTTATCAGGCTGGTCATCGCTGATCGCATTAGCACTTGAGCCAAGCAATTTGAGCGCTTCATTCGACCAGTATTCGATCTCTTTGGGCTTGCCGAGTTCAGAGTAACATTTGATCATGCCGGTGATGCTTTTCGATTTGTTGGTCGCCGGAAATTCAAGTGATTTTTTGAAATCGTCGATGGCATCATCAAACTTTCTCAGGTGCTGATTGGCCAGGCCCCTGTTGTAGTAAGCGTTTCCTTCATGCGGATTCAGTTCTATCGCTTTTGTCCAGTCTTTCTTTGCCTGTGCGATATTATCGTCAATTTTCGGCAACATATCGAAGTAAGCCAGCCCCCTGTCAAAATAAGTAGAACTCAGGTTGTAAGACAATTCCCAGTTTTTATTGTATTTAATGGCATTGTCATAATTGTCGATCGCCGAAGGGTAATCATTGATCTTGCTGTAACAGGTACCGCGCCCTGCATAAGCTCCGGAGTATTCCTCGTTTTTTTCGATGGCTTTTGAATAATATTCGATGGCTTTTTCAAAATTTTTGAGTTGCGCCTGTCCGCTGCCGCGATCAAACCAGGCATAAGCGCTGTCGATCTTCGGATCGGAAAGGATGCGGTCTTTGATGTTTTTCACATCTTCATTGGTGAGGCTCAGGCCGCTCTGGAGATGAGATAAGGCCAGCAGCGATGCATCCGACAAAGGGAATTCATCCCTGAGTATTTCTTTGAGATTGGTTTCGTATTCCAGGATACTGTCGTTGTAATATTCCAGTTTCCAGACTTTGTTGTCGATGATCTTTTTTACCACCTGTTCGCTCAGCCCCATTTTCATGCCCGACAACGAAAGCCCTTTGATGAGGGTTTTCACCGCATAACCTTTTGGGTTGATAATGGTGGAAAATGCGCTGTCCACTTCGGATGAAAACCGCACTTCGGGCGATCCGAAGAGGAGTACCGGCGTGAGGTGTTCCTGAAGATTTCCGTCGAACTGTATGGCAATGCAGCCCAGGTTAAATGCTTTATTGAGGCTGTTTTGCGAAAGGTCGGGTTCGAGTGCGGTGTAAAATCCTGTTGAAAAATTGATCGCTGCATCATCCGACATTTCCTTCTTCGTTCCGATGACCACCGGCACGTATTCGGCTATGGCTCTCGCCTGCTTTTCCGCGTAGCAGGTATTGACGATGACACATTTCACATGATCGGTAGCCAGCCGGAAAAGAGAGGCCAGCGCTTCAGGCGGAATGGCTTTGGCCTTGCCCTGTTCGTCTTCAAAACAAAGCTCTCCGGTATCGTACCCGTGTCCGGAAAAATGAACGATGTGGGGTTTGTAATTCATGATCTCGTTCATCACATCATTGGGTTTGGTAGCCTGGTGGTCTTTGATCTCAAAGTGGTAGTTGCCGGCCAGTTTGTTCCTTACGGATTGCAACTCTCTGCCGAGGTGCAGCCTCGATGCATTGCTCGGATCGGAGGTCAGGAAAAGGATCCTTAAAATTTGTTTTTCCATTGGTTTATTTTCCATCGTATTGAAGGTTTGTTGAAACAAATATAAGGTTTCTTTTATTTGTTGGAAATCCGGGAGGATTTATAGGTTGTTGAGTTGTGGAATTGTTAATTTGCTGATGCATCAACCCAACTTGTGCGGAGTTTATCGAAGCATATCCTTTCCAAATTCCTCTGGGACATACAGGCTGCACATTACGGCTTCGTTAGCGTACGGGATTATTTTTGAAAACTTCAAACCCAGTTTTTCAAGCAGCTTTATTGAGCGCGCATTTTCAGGGGCTGTGATGGCTACTATGGGATTTATCTCCAATTCATTTTTTCCATAATCCAACACCGCTGAAGCGGCTTCGAAAGCATAACCGTTGCCCCGGAACTCCGGCAGAAAAGCAAAACCAATATCAACATGCTCCATGAATGCCCGCTTCACCAAACCGCAAACGCCTATTGAGGTATCAGTTTCGTGCAATTTTACCAAATAAAATCCAAAACCATAAGCCTGGTAGCTGGGCATTATTTTTTGTTCGATGTACCTTTTGGCGTCTTCCGGGTTTTTGATATTCCTGTCGCCGATGAACCGCAGCCAGTCGGGGTCGTTCAATAACCTGTAAATAAAAGGCGCGTCCGCCGGGGAAAGCGTAAAAAGTTCGAGCCGTTCTGTTTCGAGTATAAGCATAAGACAAAAATTCCATTTTCATTCAAATTACAACCAAAACAAATTTCAGATTTCATTCTGCCAATACTTTTTTTCATTATAGACAAAAGCGTTTTAACAGGCCATCAAGCTTTTAAAACTATCCATGAAAATACTTTTTTGTGCCATAAACGGAGCCGCAAAGCCATTACCTGGATTTGCTATTACGAATACTTTCGTATAAGTTTGTCTAAAAAAAAATATGAAACGATCCACACTCCTTTCCATTGCAATGGAAATGCAAAATACCAACTCGGTGCGATCACCGAAGATTTGTTTAAGTTCGAAGAAGCGCCATATTTTCGTTTGAAAGTTTTGAAAGAAAACCAAAAAGTGGTGGGTTTGCAGGGCCTTTATGAAGACGGACGCACCGATCATTCTCCGAAAGATAAAAGCTGAAAAACAAAAGAAGTACATATAATTCTGATAGTTTTTAAGCGAAGCGCTTTCTTGATGAGCGACTTCGCTTTTTTTTTATGCCGCAACTTCGATTTCCGGGTTGCGTAAAATCGCTTGTTCAGCAATAAAAACCACGTAGGCACTCAGGACCTGCCTGCGACGCATGTCAGGCTGGCACTTTGAAACTCTAAGTTCCTCAACATAAATAATCGACACGTTTACTTTCTTAATTTCAGGCATTTCAAGTTACGGGGGCACTTGAAGTGACCCCGTAACTTAAATTTCACTTTATCCCATCAAAATACATTTCCGGCAGCTACCATTACCTTATGTAATTTTACCAACTTTGCCAAAGTAATCACAAGCAGCAGTTTCATCATGTTTAGAAAATGACAACCTCCAACCAAAATAAACCGAATTTCATATCACTGGCTACAAAAAATGCCCTGGTATATTTCCTGCTCATTTTCCTGGGTTTCGGTATTTTGGGGTATTTGCTTTTGCGAAACAGCGCCGAAGACATTATCCTATCGGCAGAGCAACAACTGGTACATGCCGGTGAATCCGTCGATTTAAAATTTCAATCCTACATCGAAGACGTCAAACGCGACATTACTCACCTGGCGCAAACGCCTTATTTGCAGGACTATTTGTCGAACACCGGCGATCCGTTGAAAAAAGAATACCTCTCCCGCGAATACCTGGCGCTGCTCAACAGCAAGCCGGATTATGCGCAGATCAGGTTGATTGGAGTGTCTAACAACGGCCTGGAGATCATCCGCGCAGAAAGAAACCGGGACAGCACCTTCCTGGTCGCCGAAAATGAATTGCAGCACAAGGGCGACATGGATTATTTCATCGAAACGATCAACATCCCAAAAGACAGCATCCACTTTTCCATTATCGACCTGAATAAAGAATATGGCAGCATCAGCGATCCGAAAATGCCCACCCTGCGGCTGAATTATCCCATCCACACAGAAAATGGATTGTTTGGAATGATCGTCATCAACACCGATCTGCGCAACCTCTTCAGCGCGCTCAATGTGCTGGCCGGCAGCCAGTTCAACCTGAAGCTGGTCAACGGCAAAGGACATTTTATCAGCCATCTTGATCCCGAAAAAGCATTCACCTTCGAATACGGAAAGAAAGCTGCTTTTTATGATGACTTTGGTTTTGAACTCCGGGAGATCGCCGATGTCCTTCCCAGGATCATACACACGGACAAAGAGTTATACGCTTTCAAGACACTGGAGTATCCGCGGGCTGGTTATTTTTTATATGCTGCCGTCGGCGCAAAAAAAGACCAGTTGCTGGCTTCCTTTTATCAATGGCGGAAAAGAAGTCTTTTGATCGTTTTGGGACTTGGAATGCTGTTTCTTTTTATCGCTTTTCTTTATATGAAAAAGCAAGCCAGGGAACTGAAAGAGATCACAGATATGATGACCTCGTTTCCGCAAAGTATCGAGCCGGCGAAGCTGCCAATCCAACGAAACGACGAGATCGGGCACCTCGCCAAGAGCTTCGAAGAAATGTCGAAAACCATTTCGGAAAACCTGGCATCTTTAAAACATTCGAAAGAAGTAGCCGAAAAGGCCAATAAGGAAAAAGAGGAATTTTTGGAAAACATGAGCCATGAGATACGAAACCCGCTTCATTCGATATTGGGGATGACGTATTTGCTGGAAAAAAATCAGCCCGCGAAACACCAGGAAGTATTCATCGGAGCGCTCAAGTCGAGTGCCAATAATTTGTTGTCACTGGTGAATGACATCCTGGATTTTAAAAAACTAAGCGAAGGGAAATTGTCCATCAAAAAAACCTGGTTTTCGCTCCCGGAATTTATCCGGGAGATCATCAACAGCCACCGTTTTCACGCCCTGTCGCGAAGGCTTGACATTTCTTTCAATTACCCTCCTGCGCTCAACAGTCTCGATGTGTATTTCGATAAAACCCGCCTGATGCAGATTTTGAACAACCTGATCGTCAACGCCATAAAGTTTAACAACGAAGGAGGCTGGGTGAAGATCGAACTGGAGATCCTCGAAAAGAAAAACGAAGATTATAAAATCCGCTTTTCGGTTTTGGACAATGGTATCGGCATCGACGAAGAAAAGATCAACAGCATAAAAAATCGCTACTTCACGAGGGGAGGCGACCATCCGGTGGGTTTTATGGACAGTTCGGGACTGGGCTTGTCCATCATTGTTCAGCTATTGGCTTTGTTCGATGCCGAATTGTCGGTGGAATCGAAAGTTGGCGAAGGGTCACATTTCTATTTTGAACTTTCCATGAAAACCAAAACGATAAATCAGGCAGCTTCACTACAAGAATACCGGATGCCAGCAACTGCGCTGCACAGCGCCGATCTCCTCGTGATAGAAGATGATCGCCAGATCGTCGAAACTTACCAGCATATTTTCAAACCCCACGTTTCGCAATTTGATACCATAGCCGATTGTGATAAAATAACAACCTTGGAACCTGTCAAATACGACATCATCATCAGCGATGTCCTATTCAAAAAAGATAATATTACTTCTTATGCCGAAGAGGTGAGAAGGTCATTAAAGCCCGATGGATTGTTTTATCTGGCCTCCGGCTATGATGTTTCCAACAAAACGACAGAAGTCTTTGATTTTGTGAAGGCTACTTTTCAAAAGCCAGTGGAAGCAAGGGTGTTGTTTTCGCAGATCTGCTTCGATTATTCTATGTTGAAATACGGCATTCCCGATGCAAAATCGATCCTGGAAGATTACGACCACGATGAATTGAAAATCCGAAAGGCTTTTGACCTTCTCCTCGAAGAATGGCTTTCGATGAGCAATGAACTGGAAAACGCGATCCTCGAACGAGATACAAAACATTTTGCATCCATCGGACACAAACTCATCACTTCAGTCAGGAGGTTGCGGCTGAATATTTTTGAAGAGAAGCTGGCTTCCACCCAAAAAGAAATTGAAAATGAAAGCAATGACAACGCGGAACTGGCGACGGAAATAAAAGGCATGATGGATTTTTACAGGTGGTACATTATTCATTATATCCAGAAGTATTAGAGAGGACAGAGGACAGAAGTCAGATAACAGAAGTCAGATTTCAAGTTTCACCGACACTGTCGGGATGTCAGATGTCTGGCATCTATAATCTAACGTCTTTCTCAGGCTTTGTTTACAGCGTCTTTAAGGGCTGTTTTGTATTTTGAGCCGATGGGGATCGTAGTACCCTGTATGCTGATGTCTTCCGGAGAGATAGAATCCAGGTATTTCAGGTTGACGATATAAGATCTGTGGATGCGGATAAAATTCGGGGGAAGTTTTTCTTCCAGTTCTTTCATGGTGATCAGGCTCATGATCTTTCTGCCTTCCAGGAAAAGCATGACGTAATTCGATTCCGATTTGACGTACAGGAGTTGTTTGAGGTGGATTTGAACGAGTTTGTTGCCATCTTTCACGAAAAGAGTTTCCGGGATTTCCTTTGCTGAACGGGTTTGGATGATGAGTTTTTCAACGCGTTGCACTGCGCGGAAAAAACGGTCGAAAGATATGGGCTTCACGATGAAATCGACGATCTGCGGGTAGTTGTACGATTCGACGGCGAAGGCTTCGTGTGAAGTGATCATCACGATATACGCATCGTCTTTTTTCATTTCCAAAAGATTTTTTCCGTCGATATCCGGCATGTTGTAATCCAGAAACAGCAGATCAAAAGGCTGTGTCGTCAACAGGTTCAACCCATCCAGTGCATTTTCACAGGTAATACAATATTCCACTGTGCTGACCTTAGAGCAAAAGTGTTGGATCAAATCGCAAATCAGAGGATCATCGTCAATGACCAGGCATCTCAATTTCATATCTTAATTTATGTGTTTTTTATTCTTTGATACCGACAAGTCGTGTCTGGATCAAAGAAGGGTATTTTTTTCGTCAATTCAAATTGCCGTTTTATCCTGAAAAAAAGGCATTTCACAAAATTCCACAGTTTTTAAATAATAAATCATACAAATTGGAGACCAATTGACAGTATAATTCTCCCAGTTACCCTCTCCCCCAAGCCCGAAACCCCCTTTTTTCAATTTTCAATATTCAAATGATCCTGACCGAATTCATTTTCGGTTCGGCAAATTTAAAGCAAGCAAAAATATTTCAGTTTTGAACGCTAATTGTTTTTGAAACTCATGCATACTTTTTTCTAATACCTTAATACTCAAACTTTAAAAAATAAATTAATCCATGAAACAGACAAATTTTACAAAACAGCTTGCTTTTTTCATCCTCCTGGCGATTATCTTTTCTCCGATTGCTGATCTTTCAGCGCAAGGATGCGTAGCGATCCGAGGGCTTTCGGGCTGCTCCGGAAATGTAGGCGAAGGCGCTATCATCCCCAAGGGAAATCTATTGGTGGGCGCTAATTTTCGCTATTTCAAATCTTTCCGCCATTTTAGCGGCGACCACGAACACACCCACCGAGTTGAGCAAGGTACCGAAGTGATCAACAACTCTTATTTTATGGACTTCTCGGCCACTTACGGTATTTCCAGCCGCTGGTACGCCAACATGATCCTGCCTTTTGTTTATCACCACAGAACATCCATGTACGAACATGGCGGCAATCCGCCAAACGGATTGGGTGAGCGCCACGCTACCACGGCGTCTGGTTTGTCGGACATCCGATTCAGCGCAGGATATTGGTTGTTCAACCCTGAGAAAAGCCACAAAGCTAATTATGCTTTGGCGCTTGG